>JBGTHI010000851.1:0-4993 GCA_041746295.1 Myxococcaceae bacterium | reverse complement strand
AGCTACAGACAGCTTTCCGAGTAGCCAAGGTCTTGCGAAGAGCCGCAATAGGTCGAGGAGGTGAGCGCCAGGGCCCGGTCCCGGGCGGGGGAGCCGGGGAGTGTCAGGTAGTCCTCGGACACCGGGTTGGCGACGAACCTGGGGTCGGCCACCAGACTGGAGGCGTCGAGCGCGGCAGTGGACTTCCACTGGGCCAGCGAAAGGCTCCGGCCGTTGAAGCGGAAGGCGGCGTTCCAGACCAGGTTCCGGTCCGACTTGAATGCGGGGGAGAGCCGGGTAGAGATGTCCACCGCGTTGGCCGCGTTGCGGACCACATTGTTCCAGATTCCCACGTTCTGGGAGAGGGTGCTGGCGTTGTCCACGCCCACGCGGATCGCGGAGCGGGCGATCGAATCGAAGGTGTTGTTGTAGACCGACGCGTTCTTCACCTTGGCGATCCGGACGCCGTCGCCGCAGCCGTTGGCCACCGTGCTCAGCCCAAAGAACAGGTTGTGACGAATGACGATGTTCTGCGCCAGGGCATCGTCTCGGCCCACGGTGATGCCGATGCCGTTGTCCCAGAAGCGGGAGCGCTCCACCAGGATCTGGCTTGCGTTGTAGTGGATCACGATCGCCGCGCCCGCGCAGTGGCTGCCGGTGTCGCTCGCGGGCCGATGGCCGTAGAAGTTGCTGCTGTTGCTCGAGCCGCCGCGGACGGTGATCCGGGTGCAGCTCTTGATGTCAATCGCGTTCTCCGCGTTGTGGTGGAAGCGGTTGTCCTCCAGGGTGATGTCGCGCGGGTCGATCGTGCCGTAGCCCGCCTGCGCGCGGCCCTGGCACTGGAAGCCGTCGCCCGAGACGCCGTAGGCCTCGTTCTCCTGGATCAGCACCCGCCGTGCATCGGGGGTGAGGATGAAGGCGTGGCTGTCCTGCCGGAGGTTGTTCACCACCCAGCGGTAGTCGTAGACCTTGTTGCGGTAGAGCCAGATGTCGGCCGCGCCGCCGAAGACCGGAACCGCGGAGGGGCCCGTACCGTGATGGACCCAGTTGTTGCGGACGGTGGTGAACCGCGCACCCTCCACCCGGATGCCGTTGGCCTTGAAGCCGCCGGCGTCGACGTTGAACCCGTCCAGGATCCAGTAGGCGCGGGTGAGGCGGACCACCGCCTGAGTGGAGGTGGCCCTGATGGTCGGCTTGGCCTCTCCTGGGGCGCCCATCATCACGATCGGAGCGGTGGGGCTGCCGTCGCGGGTGGTGACGTCCAGGTGCTCATAGTAGGTCCCGGCGTGGACGTAGGCCGCCTGGCCCCCCTGCAGCGTCCGTTCGGCCTTGGTCAGGGTCCTCCAGGGACGGGCGGAGGTGCCGGGATTGCTGTCGCTACCGTTGACCGCGACGTGAAACACCGACTTGGGAGGCAGCCGCGCGTAACCGGTGCTGGGCCGGGCCTGCGCGCCCGTGTTCACCAGGCCATAGGGCGATTTGTAGATTTCCGCCCCGGTTGAGTCTCCATAGGGCGCGCCGCCCGCTCCTGGCGAGTTTGTGGACCCGTCGCCGGAGGTGGGTGGAGGCGCACCATCGGACCCAGGAATGCCTACGTCAGCGTCACCTGTATACGAATCGCTGCCCGGTGATGTATCAGTCACCGTGTCGCCTACTCGGTCGGCGCGCAGATACGCGCCGGGACCGGTTTCGATGATTTCACCCCCACATCCAACCCCTCCCAGCAGGGAGCCGATGGACGCAAGCAGGGTTAGCCTCTTGAACGGGATCGTGTTGAGCACCAGGACAACCCTATCGCCGGATTCGTCCGTGAAACAAATGAATGTCTCAATGTCGACACATTCGAGGTAATTTCTGGCAGTTATCGGTGTGACGTAAAATTCCGCACTTTTCTCACCTCGTGCGGCCCACAGGGCTGAACGTGCGGCCCGGTCGGCGTTGACGGAGCGTGGTCCGCGCGGTGCTGGGTCAACCTTTTCGGCCTTAGTCAAGGGCCGGTGCAGTATCTTGGCGCTCGATGAAACCGTGGAAGAGCGTGGCGACCGCGACCGGCCCCTCGGGTGGCGCGTGGCGACTCGACGAGCGAGATGGGGTCTTCACGATTCGGGTGAACGGGCGCGAGCTGATGTCCAGCGCTCAGCACGGGTCGGAGGAGGCGATGGCGCGAGTCGGGCTGGCCGAGCTCCGGCCGTCACCTGGGCCAGGGCGGCCCGGGCTGCTGCCCCGGACTCTGCCGCGGGTCTTGATCGGCGGGCTGGGAATGGGCTTCACCCTCCGCGCCGCGCTCGACCGCTTGCCCCCGGAGGCGATGGTCACCGTGGCGGAGCTCTCACCGGCGGTGGTCGACTGGAATCGGGGCCCACTCGCGCCGCTTGCCGGGAGGCCGTTGGAGGATCCCCGGGTGACAGTGGAGTTGGGCGATGTCCTGGCGATCGCTGGGAGGTCGGCGTTCGACGCTATTCTCTTGGACGTGGACAACGGGCCGGAGGGACTGGTCCGGCCGGGGAATCGAAGGCTCTACGGAGAGAAGGGCATCGCCCGCTTTCACCGGGCCCTGCTCCCCGCTGGGGTTTGGGTGGTCTGGTCGGCCGGGTCCGACGCCGCCTTTCTGGATCGGCTGAAGCGAGCCGGCTTTGACGCCTTGGCGCAGCCGGTCAGCGCGCGCCCGGGCAGCGGCGCCCGTCACCAGCTTTTTGTCGCACGTAAGAGGTCGTACCTCCAACGCACCATGTAGGTGGACCCGTTCGGTGGAAGAGGCGGAGCGGACCGGGCGTCCCGCTTTCGCGCGGTGGCGATGAGCGGCCACGCGGTCCTAGGTCTGTTCTCGAGCGCCCGCGTTCCTGTAGTGACCGTTAGAGCACAGGACTGCTGGAAGTGTCGTCAGATCTTCAACAGGGCGGCGGCGCGTTGTTCTGGGCTGCTGTTCCATATTCCTCGCCCCCCCTAGTTTCGCCAGCCGGATTGGAAGTGGTCAGCCCCGTGCTCGCAAACAGTAACGTCCTTCTTGTCGACGACGCCCCCCGAAACCTGGTTGCGCTCGAGGCGTTGTTGGAACCCCTTGGCCAGCGATTGGTCAAGGCCCGCTCCGGAGAGGAGGCGCTCAAGGCACTCCTGAGGGATGAGTTCGCCTGCATCCTGCTCGACGTCCGGATGCCCGGTCTGGATGGGTACGAGACGGCGCGACTGGTGCGCATGCGGTCCAAGAACCGGCACGTTCCGATTCTCTTCATCACCGCGCACGAGGCGACCGAGAGGGACACTCTCAGGGCCTACGCCAGTGGGGCGGTCGACTTTCTGACCAAGCCGTTCAATCCGGAGATCCTGCTGGGCAAGGTTTCCGCCTTCATCGACCTTCACATGCGTGAGCGGCAGGTGGTGGCGCATGAAGCGGAGCTTCGGCGTAAGGAGTCGGAGCTATCCGAGAAGAAGCGGCTTCGGGCAGAGGAGGAGCGAGAGCGCTTCTTCCAGCTGGCTCCGGACATCTTCTGTATCACCAGCCTCGACGGCACCTTCAAGCGGGTGAACCCCGCGCTTCCCAAGGTATTGGGTTGGTCCGAGGAGGAGCTGCTCGGCCACCCTCTTCTGGAGAGGGTTCATCCGGAAGACCGGGAGGAGAGCCGCGCTGCCATCGAGCGGCTCGCCGCCGGAAACGCCGAAGAGGCTATGGAGCACCGGTACCGCTGCAAGGACGGCTCGTACCGCTGGCTGGCCTGGGCAGCACATCCGCTTCCCGAGTCCAGGTTGATCTACGCCTCGGCGAGAGACCGCACCCGCGAAAAGGCGATCGAGCTGGAGCGGGCGCGGCTGCTCACCGAAGCGCAGCAAGCCGTCCGGCTCCGCGACGAATTTCTCTCGGTGGCAAGCCACGAGCTGAAGACGCCGCTCACTCCGCTGATGATCAAGCTCCAGCGGCTGAAGCAGGAGGTTCAGACCCAGCCTCCCCCGAATGGACTAGGTGGTACGAAATGCCATCTCTCGCTGAGGAGTTTGGAGGTGGCAGAGGCCCAGGTCCGCAAGCTAAGCCGGCTGGTCGACGAGCTGCTCGATGTGTCGATGATCGCGCAGGGTCAGCTGTCGCTGAAGAGGGAGCAGCTAAACCTCTCCGAGCTGGCGCGCAACACGGCAGCCCGCTTTGAGCCGGCCGCGGAGCAGGCCCACTGCGCGCTTGAGGTGGATGCCTCCGGCGAGGTGGTGGGTCGCTGGGATCGCTTCCGGTTGGAGCAGGTGGTGGGGAATCTGCTCTCCAACGCGATCAAGTACGGCGCGGGCGAGCCGGTCCGGCTCTCGGTGACGGAGAAGGAGGGAAAGCCGCAGCTCAGCGTCTGGGACCGCGGAATCGGCATTGCAGCCGAGTCGATCTCCCGCATCTTCGGCAAGTTCGAGCGCGCGGTGTCCGAGCGCCACTACGGCGGCTTGGGGCTGGGGCTCTACGTCACCCGGCAGATCGTCGAGGCGCATGGCGGATCGATCCGCGCAGAGAGCGAGCCGGGGAAGGGCGCCGCCTTCATCGTGGAGCTGCCCTCCAGTAGCTGATCGCCTCAGTTCCGCTCCGGACCGATCGCCAGGAACCAGGCGGCCATTTGATTCAGATGACGCAACGGGTGGTACCTCGCCAAGACATCCTGTCTTGCCCGGGTGCCCAGCTCCTCCCGTAACCGGCGGTTCCCCATCAGCTCCGCCAGGTAGCGGCGAGCTTGCAGGCTGACCAGGTGGCGGTGGGGGATCGGACCGTCGATTCCGAGCTCGCACCGCACCCGCGCGGGGATCAATGCGACGGGGACCTCTTCATCGGGGCCCACGCCGCGGATCCCGACCTTCAACCCGGTGCGGCCATGCTCGACCTGTGGCCCCAGTCCTCCCGTATCCCTGACGACCACCGGCAAGGCGTGAAGCTTCGCGCCTGCAGCGGCCAGGCCGAAAGCCTCCTCTGTCGAGAGGAGGACGCCGATCGTCGCCAGGGTCTGCAGCGCGTTGATCGCCAGGTCCCGTCGGTCGAGGTCGGTGAGCTGCCCTA
>JBGTHI010000850.1:0-8937 GCA_041746295.1 Myxococcaceae bacterium | reverse complement strand
CCTTCGGTTTCCCAGGCCTGGCCGGCACCACCGAGCTGCCGTAGTGCCGCGCCATCTCCTCATACGTCCGCTGGATGAAAGGCTCATACCGATCCGCGTCCGTCACTCCGCTCTTCAGCTGATCCGGCACCAGCGCCTTTGTCACACCGCCGAAGTACTCGAAGGCCCGGACGTGACTCGCGAGGAAGTCAGGGGACTTTTGGCTTCGCGAGGCCTCCGCGTACGTCCGAGAGGAGGCCCCCAGCACCGCCACGAAGAGCTCCGCCTCTACCACCTCGCCCGTCTGCGGATTCACCCAGTGCGGCTTCTTCCCCGAGTAATCCACAAACAGCTTCTCGCCACCCAGGTGCACCTGCCGCATCGACAGCCGGTGCTTCGAGAGCCACCGCCTGTAGTATTCGCAGAAGGCCGTGTACCGGTAGCCCGTCGGATGCACTTCCAGGTACTCCAGATGCAACAGCTCCAGCGTTACCCCGGGTCTCCTCCGCTCCGTATGGATGTACGCGGCGTCCGGCTGCGGTCGATCTCCGCTAGACTCGCTGCGCGCGCCGTACAGCCGCTCCTCCAGTGCCTCCTCCGTCAGCCCCTCCACCTGCTCCCAATCCAGCCCGAGCTTTGTCGCTCGGACCATCAGCCCTCCCACGAATCCAGCGCTGATCCCCAGCCCACGGGCCACCTCCCGGTGGCTCCGCTTCAGCTCCCACTTCTGTCTCAAAATCTCCCGCACGCTTCGCATGGACAATCGCTCCGTAGCCATTGCTTCCCTTCTCCCAAGGGCGATGGCTCAGCTGTCCTGCGTCTCTGCGGCCCAGAGCCTGCCCCTTCCGGGGAGCCCCTTACTTCGATCTGCTGATCACGATGGCCGATCTAGGTGATCATGATGCCGATCCAAGTGATCATGATGGCCCGATCCCCGCGATCACGATGCGCCGATCCAGGTGATCACGATGGGCCGTCGCGTGCACGGAGGCCACTTTGGAGGAACGGGAGGAGATCCGCCTCTTTCATGAGCGGTACATCCGCGGCCTCTTCTACTACTTGCAGCACGATGAAGGCTCCGGGGTGACCGATTGGTTACGCGAGGAGATCTCGCGCTGGCACCTCCCCGCCGATGAGTATGAAAGGTACGGCCACTTCTCCCCGCAGCTCTACGTGCGCAGCGGCCGCCGGATGGCGCAGGGCGAGGCAATCGCCACCGAGGCGATGGTGCTGGGGCAGCGCCCCACCAAAGAGCCGGCCTTCTTCGGTTCCTATCCCCCTGACCAGCACCTCTGACCCCGGAGCGAAATGGTCGCGTCCAAAGGATCCCCTATGAGGACCTGACGCCGCTACTGAAAGAGACCGGGATGATCTTCCAGGTGCCCGAGGGCGGCTGGGGCTCCGGCGGATTCAACCAGCCTTCCACGGGTCAGGAGAAGGTGGATCCGGATGCTGACCCCATGACCTACCATCTTTGGGGAGACGGGCCCCGGACCGCGGGCGGGGAGGCGCGCAAAGGCTGAGCCCCAATCATCAATTAGGTCGGCAAGGTAGGCACTGACGCTATCTCCTGACCAGGAGGTCCCTCCATTGTCGCAACCTCACTATGGGTCGAGCCCTTCGGGCGGCTTCCCACCGGGCCTCCGCGGCAGCCCCATCCTGAGGAGTAAGTTTGCGATTCACATTCACGGGCACATTGTCGCCGCCAGGCCCCGGATGTTGCGACGTCGAGGTGGCGTGGTCCCGGGCGCGCCAAGCCCTCCTCAGCAGGGCCAGACCTACCGCCACGGCAGCCACCTGCCAGAATACACCAGAGCGATAGAACTGCTGAATCCGGGTCTCAGCCCGGCCCCTCGTTCTACGTTCGATACAGAGTCTCTGGCAAGGCGAACCGCGGGCGTGGTAGCGAACGAACAGGACCGCCTTGTGTTCGACGAGGCTCGAGCGGAATGTCAAAGCGATTTAACGTTTTACGGAGCGTCAAACGGGTCCCGGCCACTTTGAAGTCGCATCTCGAGTTTGGAGTCGTAGTTAAAAGGTGCCTCCGCGTCAGCGGCTTTCGCCACCACACCGTTACGGTGAATGGGGCTCCGGTTCACCTCTACCGAGCTAAGGGGCGTGGGGACCTGTCCCCTCTCGTGTTGATCCCGAGCTTATCAGGTGGAGCCGACGTGATTGCCTGGGTGGCCCATTCTTGTCGCCGTAACTTTCGCGAAGTGGTGATAGTCGAATTGCCCGGCAATGGAGACTCGCGCGTCAACCCTGGTGACTCGGTCGTTCAAAGTAGACGCGAGGCACTGAGCTTCATCACAAAGAACGTGTTGAAGGGGCCCTTTTTTCTAGCCGGTTCCTCATTTGGTGGGACGCTGGTGATGGATCTCGCAACGAACACGCCCCCGGCCAACATGCTCGGCTTCGTGGCGATAGGACCGGGTGGGGCCGATGTTCCCGCAGAGGAACATGAAGCAACCCTGCGTCGCCTGAAGCCTCAAACTGATGCAGAGGCAGTAAAGCTCTACAGGCTTTCTTGGCGAGGCCGACCTCCCAAGTTGGCCGGCCGTCCTCCACGATCTCTCATCAAGCATTTTCAAAGCGAGCCGTACCATCTCCTGATTGATGAGCTAAGAGATTTGGGCACGTTTTCGTCGGAAGGGCTCGGTCGGAGCTCAGCTCCCGGGGTTGTGTTGTGTGGGGAGCTCGATCGAGTACTGCCACCTTCCAGCGCGAACTTCTGGAAAGGTGCGTTCTCCGGGAACGACGACGTCGCGGTGAAGATGATCAAGAATTGGGGCCACGCATCGAATCTGCAGTCACCACGTTCAGTGGCAAACGAGATAGCAACCTTCGCTCGACAAGTGGAACTGGCTCGTCCTCAGCGGGCACGTTTCTTACGACTCTTGCCCTCGCGACGGAGGTCTCCTCCCCGAGCGATCCGCGACGAGTTCATTGATACCACTCCGAGGGGGGGGAGGGAACAGAGACGTGGTGGTCGCGGCCGCGACACGACTCGAAGTCGGGAAGCTGAGTCTCCTAGCCAACCGACCAAGCAGCGGTGGGCATGTCGGTTCCTGGATCTAACCTCTCTTGAGACCTAAGGAGGACGGACCATGGAGAAGATGACCCTATTGGTGGAGCGCATCTACCGGGACCAAGGGCGCAGACGCTGGCGGAATGCTGCCTTCCGTGACGAAGCGGGCCAGGTGATGAGCGAGATTCGTCCCGCGACGCCGGAACACATCGACGACCGGATTCAACATCTGCTGCTGCAGAGAGCTGCCCGCAGGAAGCACCGCGAGCGGACGCGCGAATAGCTCGTACCTCGCCGCAAGCTGCTCACAACCATCTATCGCTGCCCGAGCCGAGAGGTCGCGGGTCGCAGGCACTTCCTCCGCTGCAATGCCCATCTCATCTGAACTGCTGCGATTTCTACCCGCCGCGGGATGGGACACGCGCCGAAACCGCCCCGCGCCTGACTCCAGCTCCAGGCTCCTGTAGTTTTCGGCGGCGCCGGCCGGGCGCACCTCCAAAAAGTGAGGAACCATGTCACTACCACGTTCATCCATTCTAGCAGCAGCGATCCTGTGCATCTTGGCCTGCGGCGGAAGCGGCGGCGGTGGGCGCAGCACCGGCGCAACATGCGAGACCTCCTCGACCCTGACCTACGCGACCTTTGGTCAATCGTTCATGACCAGCTATTGCACGCGCTGCCACGCCTCCACGATCAGCGGCGTGGCACGTAACGGCGCGCCCGTGAGCGTGAACCTCGACTCGCTGACCGGTATCCGGGCACACCTGAGCGACATCGACGCCCAGGCGGCCGCGGGTCCCGACCGGACCAACGCCTTTATGCCCCTGGGCTCCCTTAAGCCCACCCAAGCCGAACGGGAGCAGCTCGGCGCCTGGCTCGCCTGCGACGCACCCTAAGCTTCTTATCTTCAGGGTCAGCGACCAGCCCGATTGTCGCCGCCGCGCTTCCGGGTGTTGTCCGAGCCTGCCGAGGTTTCGTCGCAAAAGCTCTCGGCTCCTGCGCACCCCCTCTTGAGGCCAGCGGACTAGTGGGTCGGTACAACTCCCACTCCTCTCCTTTCGATCTTGAGGGCAGCTCGCTTGAAGCCGGCTTCATCTTCTCTTCGCGGGCTGGACGTGGTGGGCCCGTAGGAACGCGAACACCACCGCCGACGCGGCGTGGGCCTCCTGCTGATGAAGGTAATATCCGAGCGCAGCAAGCTCGCGGCCCTCCGGCGTGCTCAACCCCCCTCCACGCTTGGTTCGGGTGGAGCGAAAGGCCCGGTCGAGCCGCTCCTTTGAGAGAAGCAACGGCTCCGCTCCCTTCTCGAGACTCGACAGCACTTCCTCCAAGAATGGAGTGAATGAGGGGGCCACCTGCGCCTCACTACACCGAGGAAGGCGTCTTTGGAAATGGCACTCGTTGACGCCAGCAGTGTACTTGGGTTATCCGCGACTCATGCCTTCACTCACTTCAGGGAAGCACCGCAAGGCCAGTAAGGGCCGCCGTCGTCCAGACGGGCGCCCCTCGGCGTCGACGAGGCCCGACAGCCGACCCCTGAATGCGCGCCAGCTATCTCGTGTTCGTACCGAAGTCAATACACTGACGCAATCGGCGAGATGGGCATCGCTTGCCCAGGGAGAGGCGCTGCCGGGTCCTGATGAGATCTTGGCTTCTGCGGCGATCGCAGCAAGCGATGGTGACGAAAAAGATCATCCCGACGGATGCTGAGGCGCATCTCCAAGGTCCTGAGCTCCCGGCAGCCACCGCTCTGCGATCCATGGCCAGCTTCCTCCGATCGCACCAGCTCCCACGCAAAGGGCTGATTAGCTACCGCTTCGGCTGTTTCAACGAGGCCTTCGACGCCTTTGGCAACGAACCGGGTCTGCCGCGCTGCCTCGCTCGGCTTCCAGTCGCCGCCGGGGCGGTGGTAGGCGTCTCTGGTGCATTGCTTGACGTCGCTGCCATCCGCTCCGCTCCTTCTGTCATTTCGATCGACGTCAACCCGGAGATTGGTCAAGCACTCCTCTACCTCTCCGCGGTCCTGCTGGTCGCCGACGCCTCGACGCGGGCACGCGGTTGGAGCTCCGAGCGACAAGCTCAAGAGGTGCGCGATCGGCTCTCGGGGAAGGTGGGGCCCGTCGCATTACTGAAGGAGCTCTCCTCACTGAGGATCGAGCCGTGGATCCTGGAGATGCTGCGACCTCTCTGTTACCCCGTTCAGAGAGCCTTCTGCGCGCTGCAAGGCGATCGGCTTACTTGGTGCACCGGAGCGGGCGCACCGGAGAGGGTCCGCCATCTCACCGCGCTGGCGCTTTCTGGACGGATCCTGGCGATCACCTCGGAGCTCTCATCGTCCCGGGCGGTAGCGGTCGCCAACGCGGCGGCTCACGATCAAGGGGTTCCAATCGACCACGTTCACCTCTCCAACTCGTTTGAATATACCCCTCGAGTGGCCGAGACCTGCGCGGTCCTTGCGGAGCTCGACCTCGCGCCCGATGCCTCGCTTACCGTGTCGGCCCGCCACTTCCGGCGGGCTGCGAAGGTGGAGATCAAGGCGAGCTACCGCGGGACGATTAAGAGTTTGGGGACATTCGATCGGCCTCGAGCGCACCGTGCTCGAGCCTTCCTTGCCAAGGGCCAAGCCCTTGAGGACGACTTTTGGGCCATTGAAGGCTGTCGGAGACATTGGTTCCGATTCGCCCTCCTGACGATGAACCCCGACCTGGCAGAGCAGGCGCCGGTTCACGAAACCCCGCAACAGCTCGCAGCCACGTGTGAGAGCGCTTTTCAGGTCAGGGCGCGGACCCGGCGAGGATGGGTTCGTTCCGAATTGGAGCGCCTCGGGCGCTGGACGGTGTATCGCGAGCTGATCGGTCCGACGGCGCTGTCCGCCCTCCCAATTCCGCTCCCCAAGCATCCGAACGCGGTGATGAGTAGCGTTTACGACTTCGATCGGTTGTTCTGGACGATGAGAAGAAAGCGGAAGCAGCTCCTGCGGCTCCTCGCCAAGCTCGGAGTTCCTGAGAGTGTCGTACCGAACCTGAAGGAGCGGCTTGCCATTTGTCGCAGTTGGAACGACCTGGTGAGCTTGAACGCCGAGGTTCGCGCGGAATGCGACGCGGCGATGCCTGGATGGGGGCGCTCCGCGAGGCGAGACTGCTTCAAAGCCGTTCTTAGCCTCTATTCCAGGAGACCGGTCAGACGATTGACGCCGTCCTTCTGGCAGCGGTTGGACAATCAGCTCAAGTCGGCTTCGAGCTTGGATGAGCTGTTACTTGCCGCGCACGACCTGCGATTGGAGATGCAATGAGCGGTCTGCGGGAGTACCTGCGCGAGAAACGGCGTGCGATGTCGGCTTTCGAGGCGAGGCTCGACGCGGGAGAAGGAGGGAGCAAAACGGTTCGAGTCGAGACCACCGTGGAGGGTCGAAGTGGGGTGCGCCGAATTCGAATCGGAGATCATCAGATTCTCTCGGATAGCACGGCCCGGTTCGCTGGATACAATCTCGGCCCCAGCTCGCCCAAACTGATGCTCGGAGCCCTGAGCAGCTGCATCACTCACGTCTTCCTGATTCAAGCGGCGCTGCGTGAGATTCCCGTCGACATCTTGCGGGTGGAAGTGACCGCTCGAATCGATTCACGCGCGGGACGCCGCGGATTCAAACAGGTCCCGATCTATCCTCATGATGTCCGCTACGAGGTCCATCTCAGCTCGCCCGCCTCTGACAAGGATCTCAAGGCGCTGCACGCGGCGGTCAAAAAGAGCTGCCCGGTCTATCAACTCTTTCTGGCCGCCCAGCCGGTACAAGGCGTGCTGGTCCGGCAGCGGTAAGCACCCCATGGGATCGTCCGAGCACAGCCAGTCAAACGAGCTCCGGCATCTGCTCTCCCCCATGATCCCGGAGGAGTTCGTTCAGAGCTATTTCGGGAAGCGGCCTCTCTTCGTAGGAGGCACCGAGAAGAAGTTCGCTGGCCTCTTTCGTGAGGAGTCGTTCTATCCGACCCTCGAACGCGTCAGCCCGCCTGGATCCTCTTTCCGGCTCCGGGCGCACTTCAATCCGGATGGGAAGAACAAGAAGAAGCTGTTCTTCTCCGACGTGGCGGTCGAGCGGGCACGGGCAGCCTTCGAGGCGGGCGCATCGGTCTGCGTGAACGCGATCAGCGACAAGGATCCCAAGCTGGCGCGGTACGCGGCCAACATCAAGGCACAGCTTGGGTACCCGGGGTCCGTCCGGTTCAACTGCTACTACTCGCCGCCGGGTGCGGGGCTCGATCTCCACTTCGATGCTCGGATAACGGCCTCCTTGCAGATCTCCGGACGCAAGCGTTGGGTCTATTCGAAGCAGCCCTCGCTCGAGTGGCCCCGCGACAATGCCTCCCTCGGAGGCTACGAGCACACCCGGCCCAGGGCCGCGTGGGAGGCGCTCAAACCACCGGACCCTGCCGAGCTGCTGGAAGTAGATCTTCGGCCGGGCGACCTGCTCGTGCTTCCCGCCGGAACCTGGCACTCGGCACGGGCGAGTCGAGCCGGCTCCCTGGCGCTGAACCTGGCGTTTGAGCCCTTCCCCCTGGCGCGTGTGGTCTTCGACAGGCTCAGGACCCAGCTCGAGGACAGCCCGGAATGGCGCGCGATGCCGGCATCACTAGCACTGGGAGACGGCGAGGCCGATCCCGAAGCTCACAGCTACCTGAAAGCAAGGCTGGCCGAGATGCGAGCGGTGCTAGACAGGCTGGAGCGGGACGACCTTTCTCTTCGATCAGCCTGGTTGGCTCACTCGATGAATCAGTTGCCGGAACCGGTGGCGGCAGTGAGCAGCAAGAAGAGATCGATCCGGCGAAGTGACGTGGTGAGGGTCTCGCCCTCTTTGCCCGTGCGGGTCGTCTTTGGACGCTCCGACCAGGGCTCGCCACGCGCTGAGATCTACTACGGTGCGAGGAGAATCCGCGTGGACGGAGCTTTCGCTTCGGTCGCCGCGGCGATCGCGCGCCGCCGCCGTTTGACGGCTGGAGATGTCTGCCGTTGGCCGAGCGCGACCCACTTGAGCTGGTCCAAGATCCAGCAACTCTTGGGAAACCTCCTCGATGAGGGGGTCCTTGCCCGTGAATAAGGTCCAGCAGATCGCCAAGCTGGTCAAGGTGAACACCTTACTGGGTGAGCACCTGGGCTCGGAGGATCTCTCGGTCTTCCTCTATTCCCAGATCAAGATGCAGCGCTGTCGAAACGTGGTCGAGCTGGGGACGGGACTGGGCGTATCCGCCTTTTGGATGGCCCAGGCGGTGCACGAAAACGGCCAAGGCCAGGTCTCCACGCTCGACGACGGTCGAGCCTTCGTTCCGGAAGGAAGCGAACGGGCCCAGGCTCTAATTACCCAGGCGGAGAAGCAGCTCGGCCTTTCGCTCCCGCGCAGCCGCGGCGCTCAGCGCCACCTTGACTACCTCAAGGCGATGAGCGCCCATCTCGGACTCTCCCGATGCCTCAAGCTCTGCCGCGGATCAATCAGTCTGAATGGAGCACACTTTGGCGCCGGGAGACGGTACCCGTTCCTCCGGAAGCCGATCGACCTCCTCTTCAGTGACTTCGCCCATCAACCCAAGGACATCCTCAAGATCCTGGCGACCTTCCTTCCGCGGATGAGCGACTGGTCGTCGATCTTGATCGACTGCGCGTCCACCAAGCTCGCTTCTTTTCTCATGCTCGAGCGGACGGTCGAGCAGCTCAATCGAGGCAAGGTGGCGCGATCGATCCTGAGCGAGTGCCGGACCGTACCCTTCGCCAAAGAGCTGCTGCACCGGGTTCAGCATCAACGCTTCACGCTGGTGCACCTGGTCGAGGAGAAGGACCGGGTTCAGAACAGCACCGCGTGGCTCAAGATCGAGCCGCTCGACATCGTCAGTTACCCGCCCCGTCTGTTGCGGGGGTAAACGACCGTGCGATCGTTGGACGGGCTC
>JBGTHI010000849.1:0-1666 GCA_041746295.1 Myxococcaceae bacterium | reverse complement strand
GCGCGGGCTCAGGATCGCTTGAATCTCGCCGCCTCCGCTGAGCCTCCAGTGGCGTTGCCGGCGCTGTACGAGTGAGCGCCGGCCCCTGCGAGCTTCCGGTCGCTCACGATGAGATACTCGTCGCGGATTGGGCGCTTGTCGAACCAGCATTCGAGGATCTCGCGAACCCCGGCCGAGTAGCGCGCCTGCGCCGACAGCGTCGTACCGGAGGTATGCGGCGTCATCCCGTGGTGGGGCATCGAGCGCCAGGGGTGATCCTGCGGCGCAGGCTGCGGGACCCAGACATCCCCGGCGTAGCCGGCGAGCTGTCCGTCCTTGAGCGCCCTCGCCACGGCATCCTGGTCGCAGATCTTCCCGCGGGCGGTGTTCACGAGATACGCGCCGCGCTTCATCTTGCCGATCAGCGCGTCGCTAAAGAGGTGCTCGGTCTCGGGATGGAGCGGGGTGTTGATCGTCACCACGTCGCACACCTTGACCAGCGACTCGACGTCTGAATGGCGGATCAATCCCAGCTCGTCCTCGATTGCCATGGGAAGCGGGTGACGGTCCATGTAGTGAAGCTTTACGTCGAAGCCCTTGAGTCGGCGCAGCACGCCGAGACCGATCCGTCCGGCGCCCACCGTACCAATGACCATCCCTTCGACGTCGTAAGCCCGAGAGACGCAATCAGCGATGTTCCAGCCCCCCTCCACTACCCACTTGTAGGAGGGGATGTAGTTCCGAACGAGCGCAAGGATCATCATCACCACATGCTCGGCAACGCTGATGCTGTTGCAATAGGTCACCTCAGCCACGGTGAGGCCGCGATCGATGGCGGCCTGGAGGTCGACGTGGTCCGAACCGATGCCGGCGGTGATCGCCAGCTTCAGCTTCGGCGCCTTAGCAATCCGCTCGGCCGTGAGGTACGCCGGCCAGAACGGCTGCGAAATCACGACGTCGGCGTCGCGCAGCTCCCGCTCGAACACCGAGCCCTGGCCATCTTTGTCGGAGGTGACGATGAGCTGGTGCCCCCTGGATTCCAGGAACTTCCGTAGCCCGAGCTCGCCGGAAACGCTGCCGAGAAGCTGACCGGGGACGAAATCGATCGCATTCGGGATCGGCATGGTCTGACCGCCCGGGTACTTCTCCAGCTTGGGGATCTCGGCGCGCGCGTACTGCGGCGGGTAGCCGGTGATTGGATCGTCGTAGAGAACACAGAGCACTGTCGCCATTGGAAACCTCCGTTATGTCCTTGACATGGACCCTGTCCCGACCAGACGGGGCGATACAAGCTAATTGAGGATCGATGCAGCTTGGTTCGCGCGGACATGGAACCACCGGCTAGGGGCTGGGAGGAACCGTCCCCAGCTGGGAGAGCGGATCCACCGGACGACCGCGCTCCTGCACCTCGAAGTGGAGGTGGGGGCCGGAGGTCGGTTCTTCCTCACCGACAGTGGCGATCACCTCCCCCGCCTTCACCCGCTCCCCCGCTTGAACCTTGAGCGAGTGCGCATAGGCGTAGAGGGTCACCCGCTTGTCAGGATGCTCCACCAGCGCGAGCAGCCCGTACCCCTTCTGCGGACCGGCGAAGAGCACCACGCCGTGCCCCGCTGCCCTGACCGGCGTGCCCAACGGCGCCGCGAGATCGATGCCATCGTGCTGCACACGTCCCTTTTTTCCGAACCGC
>JBGTHI010000848.1:0-9566 GCA_041746295.1 Myxococcaceae bacterium | reverse complement strand
CGCAGGCGACCCGGTACCTTGCCTCCGTTTTCTGAAGGAACCGGAGGCAGGTCATGCACGTGGAAGAGCAGTCAGCGGAGCACCTTCAACTGGAGCAGGTTGGTCGCGACATCAGGCAGTGGCGGGAGAGTTGGCCGAAGTTGAAGGCGATGCCCGTGCAGCTGTGGGATGACGCTGCATCGGCCGCGAGGACGTTGGGCGTTCACCGGGTGTCCAAGGCTCTGGGGCTGAACTACAGCGCATTGAGAGAGCGCGTCGAGCCCGGGCGGCCCAAGAAAACTCGGCACGTCCGACAAGCCAAGGCTGCATCAGATGCAGCAAGGGGTGGCTTCGTCGAACTCGGACGCGGCTCGCTGAGTGCGCCCGAGGCCGATGAGACGGTGGTTGAAACGGTGGCCACCGATGGGTCGCGGCTCATCATCCGGTTGCGGGGTGGCGCTCCCATTCCCAACATCGTCGCCCTCGTGAGCGCATTTCGGGAGGGACGATGATTCAGATTACGCCACAGATGCGGGTGCTGGTGGCCATCGAGCCGGTGGACTTCAGGCGGGGCATCGCCGGGCTGGCGCAACAATGTCGAGCGGTGTTGAAGGAGGACCCCTGCACCGGCGCGGCCTTTGTCTTCCGCAGCCGCCAGCGAAAGTCCATCAAGCTGCTTGTGTATGACGGCCAGGGGTTTTGGCTTTGTCAGAAAAGACTCTCACAAGGTCGGTTTCGCTTCTGGCCTTCGTCTGCGGACGCAAGTGCAACTCTCCTGGCGCACGAGCTCCAGGTGCTTCTGTCTGGAGGAGACCCGTCTGCCGCTCGTGCGGCGCCACTTTGGCGCAAGGTTGCCGCGTAGTAGCCCGGCGGCGGATGGATCAGCTGGGGTGATGGGCTTGATCTCGAGAGCTACGCACGACATCGCACCCGCCTGAGCGGGTGCGGATGCAAACAAGCAGAGCTTTCTGCGCCGCTGGCGGGTCACACAGGCGCGCCTCGTTCGGCTCCAGGCCATCGCGGAACTCAGCCTCTACCAACGGGCAGCGGGTGAGTGGCCCGAGAGTTGGAGCGCAGCTCGGCTGAGCCCTGCCGTCGATCCCCGGACCGGCTTTCCGTTCGTGCTCCGGAAGCGCGGAGGTGAACTGATGCTCTCGGCCCACGAGGAAGGCCCTCTGACCGCCGACGATCTGGAGGTCACCTTCCGCTGACAACGGCTCCGGACAATATGCGGATCGAATTCCCTACCCTGACGTGCGGCAGCTCGCCCTTCTCGACCAGCCGGTAGATGGTGGCTTTGCACACGCCAAATTTCACCGCAACCAGGGCCACGGAGAGCAGCTTTCTCCTCTCAAGAGCTCCCTCCTGAGCGCCCAAAATCTTGGGACAAGGATGGGACAAAACTTGTGAGATCGGGTGCGAATCGGTGAGATCCGTGGCAGGTTCCGCACCATCAGAGCCGAACGATTCCGAACCATTACAGCTCCTCTGTGACACTATGTGACCGTATACAAACCCTCCCGGACCCTCTTCGGGACCAAGGGGTCGCAGGTTCAAATCCTGTTTCCCCAACCGAAGGGGCGCGGACGAGTTGCATGTGCTGAATCGCGACGCCAGAGGGACGACTGCCCGCCCGTCTCGCGGTTGGCGCTTGTGGCCACCCTCCATTCGAGCTAGCGCTGAACATCCGGTTACAGCCCGATGCTCTCATCCGCTCCCTCCGCTCGAGACAGTTCCGGCCTCACCGTCTTGCGAGAGCTTCAACACGAAGGCCGCAGCCTCTTTCAAGGAGACCGTAGGCCGAATCCGGTGAGGGAGCTCTTTCCGGTCTTCACCCTCACCAGCCTGGATCCGGAGTCCACGCGCGGCTGCTGGGTCCCCAATGTCGGGCTCCTTCCACCCACTCCCCTGGTCAAGGATGTCTTCGCCAGTCCGCTTGTGGCCGCGGCCCTGGCGCTGACGCAGAGTCGGGATGGCGTCCGGGCCTTTCGGACCGATGAGTTTCCCGACGGCGCGGTGGCGATAACCTTCGGCGAAATACTGGGCAATCGAGGGCAGCTCAAAGAGGTACTTCGCGCGGCGGAGCAGCTGGAAGACCCCGAGCCGCTCGGCGACTACTACGTCAATGTGCTGCCTCGCTCGTCTTTTCCGGAGGACCGCTTGGGCTTTCCCTCGCCGGGGATCCATGTCGCGACTTGGCGGGTTCCCGTTCTCCAGCGCGTTCAGCTCACCGCCGGAGATGCCCGCGTTGTCGCCAGGATTGTGGGACGAACGTTGACCGGGCTCGAGACAGCTGAGCACGCGCGCGCGGATCCCTTCACCGGCCCCTTCAGGGGGGGCGGTCACCACCAGTTCTTCAGCGACTCCGGCAGAGAGGCGCCCTTCCGGCTGCCACGCGAGACCGATACCGAGGCCGCTCTGCTGCAAGCCGCAAACCGAGGGCTCAGGTGGTTCGAACGAAGCGTTCGGCAACAGCTGTCAATCTTGAGCGCCAGCCGGCCGCGCAGCGCCGGCGGAACCGGAGGGTCGTTAGCAGGGTGGACCGATCGGATCACCGGCGCCCCCGCCGCCAAGGCCGCGACCACCTCTGTCTCGTTTCGACGCGCGGTGAAGTTCATCGACGACCACTGCACGCAGCTGCTCACCGTGGACGAGATCGCCCGGGTGGCGGACATGAGCACCAGCCACTTTCACGCTGTGTTTCGGCGGGTGATGGGCTGCTCCCCGCTTCGCTATGCGGCGGAGCGCAGGTTGGAGACCGCGGAGCGCCTGCTGGTGGAAACCCGTCTCAGCGTGGGTGAGATAGCCGAATGCTGCGGCTTCGCGGAGCAGACCAGTCTGACCCGCAGCCTCCGGCGCCACCGGGGCCTCACGCCCTCGGCGCTGCGAGACGGGATCAGAGTTTCAGACAGGAGGATTTAAGTAGTCCCGGTCGAGACGATGGCTCCGGCTGTTTGAGAAGAGGGAACCCCAACTTCATGGGGGGAACATTCATGAACAGATTGAAGGAAGCACCGTCGACGGCCGGGTATAGGACCCGCGTCGGTCCTGGCGCCGGCCGTTTGAGCCCCGCTCCGGAGGAAAAACAACAGCCGCTCGTGCTCGAGCAATTGGAGCCCACCGAGCTTCTTCGGCTCCTCGCGGGACAGGCGCTCCTCGAGCATCCCGTCACAACTCTTGGGTCAGCGGTCGGTCCGTCCCTCTCGCCAGAGGCGAGGCTCTTGAGGCTCGCCCGGATCTGGCCTTCGGTTCAGCAGGGGGTCGACGCCGGAGACCTGCGCGTGGGGATCAGCTGGGACGCCGGCTTCAACGCAAAGGAGTGACCGCCAAGCTCGATGAGCCCCGAGACCCGGACCCAACTGCTGATCCTGCAGCCGACACCCTTCTGCAACTTAAGCTGCCGATACTGCTACCTCTCTCCCGACGCACGCGCCGAGCGGTCCCGGATGAGCCTGGAGACGGTCCGCCGCTCGGCGGAGCTCGCCCTCGAGGTGGGGGGCTTCTCCCGATTCCTCGTGCTCTGGCATCTCGGTGAGCCACTGGTGGTGGAGCCCGGCTGGTACCAGAAGGCACACCGACTTCTTGAACGGACCCTGGGTGCCACCCGGATCCGGTTTGAGTACCAGACCAACGCCACTCTCCTCACTTCGTCGTGGGCCCGCTTCTTCCAAGCGGATCCCCGAATCTCCGTGGGAATCAGCGTGGACGGGCCGGCCGCGATTCATGACGCCAATCGCAAGACCCGGCGAAAGACCGGCACCCATGCCCGGGTGATGAGTGGAATTCAAAGTCTGCGAGAAGCGGACGTTTCGTTCAACTGCATCGCGGTGGTCACCGACCTGGCACTCGGAGAGCCGGACGCCTTCTACGAATTCTTCGCAGAGCTTCGCCCCGTCTCACTGGGGCTCAGCCCAGAAGAAGTCGACGGCTTCAACCCGACCTCGTCCCTTTGCGGGGAAGCGCAGGAGGCACGCTACAGGGCTTTTCTGCGCCGGTTGGTCGATCTGTGGCTCCAAGACAATCGGCCATTCCAGATTCGAGAGCTCCGACGAATGGAGACCCTGCTCCGCCTGGCGCACCTGGGCGAGGTGCCGATCTACTTCGAGAATCAGCAGACCACGCCCGGAGCCATTCTGTCTTTCGACTGGAAGGGGAACGTCCACACCTTCTCGCCGGAGCTGTTGGGGTCCGACATCCCCGGTGTCGGCCCCTTCCTCGGCAATGTGCACACCCATACGTGGAGACAAATCCAGGCGTCCGAGCCGTTTAATTTTCTAAAAGGGGAGATCGATCTCGGTGTGGCGCGGTGTCGACGAGAGTGTGGCCACTTCTTTGCCTGCCAGGGCGGTGCGCCAGCCAACAAGTGGTTCGAGCTCAAGTCATTCGGCGCCGCCGAGACCCGCTACTGCCGGCTCACCGCCAAGTCGGCTTTCGACACCTTTCTGGACGCGGCTCAGTCGCACTTTCAGCCAAACCCATGAGCGCGTCGAACGCCCACCGCGCAACTCCGGGTTCGAGATCCAGGACGCGCCCCGTGCCACGTCCAGTCGATCCGCAGAATCTCCTCGCCTTGACCCGGTCGAACGCGGCGATGGGCGATCTTTTCCCAGCGCTCTGGGTCCCATCATCGGAATGGGCAACTCCGGGAGGGACCATGGATCGGTTGAAGGGTGAGCTGGAAGCCATCTATGGATCGGACCGGTACGATCAGGCGCGCCGCGTTGGCCTGAAGCGCGCCGAGATGCGGCTTCGGTATCAAGTGCTCACGCCTTACCGGCGCGCCATTCTCGGGACCATCGGCACCATGACCTATCTGGAGGCAATGGGAGACGCGCTCTCCAGGCTGCGGACGATCAAGTCGACTCGAAGACCCATCATGAGCCTTCGGGCGCTGCTCGCGGGCCCAACGCTACGAGAGGGCGGATCCACACTGAAGGTTCCTCCAGGGTTTCACTATTGGAGCTCGACCACCATCCAGAGCGCCTATCCGGACGCACCGGACCACGCCTTCGCCAGTGAACTCGTGGACGAGGTGCTCTATGGGGCGATGAACCGGGTGCTGGGGCGAATCGGAGAACAACAGGCGTTCGAGCAACGGGTCAAGGAGAGACAGGCCGAGTTTCTGGAAGTCCGTCGCTGGCTGGTCGAGAACGACAACTACGTGGGGCCAGGCCCCATGCCGCTCAAGGAAGCCGAAGCCTCCTGGGCCGCCCTGCCGGCCGAGAACGTCGCCGCGGCGCTCCAGATGATCAACGCCTGGATCGAGGCGGTTTTCGTGGCCCTTCCGGATCGGCTCCAGTGGAGTCACAAGAAGAATGGGATGTCCTTGCTGCGGGACGCCACTCGCACGATGGCGCTCTTCCAGCGCAGCATCCTGCGGAACTGGAAAACGCTCTTTCAGGATCCGGCCAGCGTCTCATTCTCGAAGTTCGAGCAGATTGCCGGCAAACCACCGCGCCCGGCATCCCCGGTGCCCCCCGGGCTCCTGGTGGCGACACTGCGCGAACTCCCAGGCGGAAGCATCGAGCTGAATGCACATTGGACTGTCCCCGGTGTCGGCGGAGCATCGGCGCGGATGCCGAAGTGTGCGGGTCTGCCGGACGCCGCTCCGTGCGATCTGCGATCGCAAGGGATCATCAAGGTGAGCCATTCCTACCTCTCCAAGAATAGGGGGCGGGCAGAGAACGAGGCATCGATCCCAAACCTTTCCCTGATCAGGCTCCTCTCCATTCTGTGCACCTGGACCCTGGCGGAGACCCTTGCCCCGCGCATCGCCGAGCTCGCCCCCTGGATGAGCCTTGGCACCGCGCTCAGCGCTCCTGGGGACATTCGGGGAAACTTCCTCGTGCCCGCCGCATCGGATGTGTACGAGCGGGTGGAGCAACGAGTGGCTTGCCGCCGCCTAGCGGTGGGAGATCGCGACGGGACCTTCGGTTAGGTTCTTTCCTCCTGAACGCCCCTCTGATCGCCTCGTCGAGACCGACAGCGAAGCTCACGACCGGCGCCGTCAGCGGGTAGAGAGCGTCGGTTTCGACTCCAAATCCCACCGCGGGAATCCCCGTCGTGAGGCGGTCCTTGTTCAGGTAGAGCCGGTGTCCGAACGGTGTGGGTATGCTCAAGACTCCGCCGATGAACCGTTCGGCGACGCGAATGCTCACCAAAAACTGAAATCTGAACTGGATGAAGCGCCCGACCACCGGATCATAGCCCACCTCGAGGAACGCGAGCTTCAACGGTCCAGGGACCGAGACCCCGCTCCGCACGTCTTTGCCTCTAAGGCTGATGTTCTGGTATGGACCCGCTGAGGCGTTGTTAACGAAGCCCGTCACGGTGAACGGCACGGTGGCACTGCCAGCTCAGACACGATTCTTCGGGCAAGCCCGTGCCAACGGAGACCGGTTCACCGTCGCCTTCGATCGATTGCAGCTTCCGGGCGGCCTCAAGCTTCCCTTCAAGGGTCACGCTGAGGACGCCTCCGATGAGAACAAGCCCGGCCTCCCGCCTTCCCGACGCATCCTCGGGACCAAGCGCCGGGAGCCGGGAGTGGCCTCGAAGGTGGCAAAGGGAACCGCCCATCAGCTGCTCTCACAGGTGACGGGAGGCTCAGGACAGGACGTCGTCCGTGGCGCGGTGCGCGGCTACGAACCGTGTCCCGGCCCTCCAAGCTCGATCCCTTTCGCGCGCAGATCGACGCACTGTTCAAGACCTACCCGGACATCACCGCGCAGCGGGTCTTCGAGATCCTGCGCGATGCGGGCTTTGGCGGCGGCTACACCGGCGTCAAGGATCTCGTGCGCCGCCTCCGGCCCAAGGTGTTGCCCACGCCGAGCCTGCAAACGCCGCCGCGCGTGCCCGACCTCGACCAGCTCCGCCGCGCCTTCGCGAATCTTGGGGACGAGGCGAGACAATTCCTGGCCGCGCTGGAGCAGACCGAGCATCGCGTCGCCGGTCACCACGCACGCCGGATCCTCGCGCTTCGCGAGCGCTACGACTCGAAGGATCTCCTCCTGGCGCTCGCTCATGCCCATCGCTACGGCGCGCTCGAGCATGGCGCCGTCGAGCGCATCCTTCTTGCCAAGGCGCCGCCTCGAAAGCTCGACGAGTACGTCGCCGCGGCTTCGGCGCGAAGGCTCGGGCCGCTCGTCTCCGAGAGTGCCACCGAGCCCAGAGACCTCGCCGAGTACGACGCGCTGCCCGCTCGGGGGCACCTCGCCGTGCCTCAAGGAGAGCCCTGATGCCTGTCCCGAGCAAAGCCTGTCCCGAGCCACGTCGAGGGGCCGAGGGGCGAAAGCCAAACAAGCCTGACACGCCCAAGCCCGCGGCCGGCGATTCCCTCGCGTGCATCGCTGGTCACCTCGACCGCCTCGGGCTCAAGGGCCTCGACGTGGCCGCGCACCTCGCCTGGGCTCGCGCGCAAAAGCTCACCGAGCTGGAATCCGTCGAGCGGCTCCTTGCGCAGGCCGTCGCGCTCAAGCGCGAGCGCAGCATCGAGTGGCGGATCAAGGGCAGCGGCCTCAAGGACCGCAAATCGATGGCCGCTTTCGACTGGGCCTTCCAGCCCAAGCTCGATCGCCGCGCCGTCGACGACCTCTTCACCCTCTCGTTTCTCGACCGGAAGGAGGACGTCCTCATCACCGGCAAGAGCGGCACCGGCAAGAGCCACATCCTCAAGGCGCTGACGCTCAAAGCCTGTGAGCGCGAGCTCATGGTCCGTTACGCGCGCTGCGTCGACCTCGTCGCCGACCTGTATGCCGGCCTCGCCGACGGCTCCTACGAGCAGCGGATGCGCCGCTGGTGCCGCCCGCAGATGCTCGTCATCGACGACGTCGGGCTCGGCCAGCTCAAGCGTCAGGGCGACGAGCCCACCGCGGCGCACATGCTCTTCACGCTCCTCGACCGGAGGCACGAGAACGTCTCCACGGGGATCACCTCCAACATCAAGCTTTCCGCGTGGGGCAAGTACCTCGGCGACGCCACGCTCGCCGCCGCCGTGCTCGACCGCCTCGCCGCCACGTCCATTCGCCTCGACATCGACGGTCCGAGCTACCGGCAATTCCTGGCGCGCCAGCGGGCAAAAGAGAACGGCGCCGTGCTCCCCATCGAGGAGACCGCGTGAGAGAGCGCGAGCCGGCCGAGGGACTCCTGCCCACCACCGAGCAGATCGTCATGGCCCAGGAGCGCGCCATCTTGGCGGCGCTGGACGTCACCTTGCTGATGGCCGAGAGGACGCTGCGCGCCGGGCACGTCACGCTGGACGATGAGACGAACGCCGAGCCGCTTCCACCGCATTTGGCGCTCGCGGGAGCGATGCTCATCCTCGCCGAGAGCCTTCGGGAGCTCATCAAGAGCTACCGCACCGCAACCGATCACTTGCTCGGCGACGGCTGACCAATCTGGTTTATGCCCGGGCCCTCGGTACGGCCCCAAGAGCGGGCTCCGCTGGAGAGCGACCCGCGACCGCGTACCGCACGCCGGGGGCCCGGGCGCCCACTCTCATCTTCATAGACCACGGGCACCGAGACGAGGGACCGCCTTCGGCGGTGTGAGTTTTCTTCCCGCACCCGCAGGCCGGCCCTCCTTCCTGAACCCGCCGGGCACACGCCCACACCCGATACTCGCAACTCCGAGTGGATCTCTCTGACCGCCGCCAGTGGATCCGATTCAGGCCGCTGCCAAAGTGCCCATCGGTCCTGAATGCGCCGCGGTCTTGGTACCCTGGGAGGACGACGACGCGGTCGATCACAATTGGTTGATCGATATGGTCCAGCCCTATTCCGTGGGATCGTCTGATTCGAATTTCGTCATCATTCCGCAGATAATGACCAAGGACGAGAATCAGCTTCGTGCCTCGCTGCGCAAGAATCGCGACAAGTACGACTCCGATCTAGAGCGAGCCTTTCATTACATTGTCCGGGACGGACGAATGGGCCCTACCCCAAGCTGGCTCTGATTTCGGTCATGCCAACACCCGTCGGGCTCTTCATGGCCGCCTCGAAACATTGCTGGCAGCCCAACGGCCGACCTGGCCTGGCGTGATGGGCCGAACGACCGGACCGGCTCCCTTCGGAATCACCTTCGAGCAGAAAATATGCTAGGCGCAGGCGCATGGACTCAGAACTCGTCAGGAAGCTCGAGATGGCGGGCCTCCCGCCAGACCCGGACATCCTTGCCCTTGGCATTCCTCGCGAGGGCAACAAATTGCTGCAAGGTTCTGGACCCGTCCTGGTCCTGGATGACGAGGACCATTCTCTCCTCGTCGACGTAAAGCCCTTGAGTGCCCTCTTCATGGGAAACCGGCAGCCGCCCATGATGCAGCGGGAGCCTCCGGAAGAGTACTTGCCTTTCTTTTACGCAATCGAGCATGCGGCGGCACTCGCGTGCGTCGCTCGCGGTCTACCGGAAACCGATCGAGAATTCGAACGTCTCTTTCGACTCCTGGGACGTCGGCCGGACGGGAAAGACGAAAACCCAGTCTTCGGGTGTCTCCAACGTGCCGCGCAGCTGTACCTGTCGTTGCGCGATGTCAGCAGCGCTGAGTACGAGGCGGTGATGGACCGACTGGGGCGATCAGCAAAGACATTCCATAC
>JBGTHI010000847.1:0-2347 GCA_041746295.1 Myxococcaceae bacterium | reverse complement strand
TGTCCCAGCGGGTCGCCTCCAAGTCCTGGAAGTCGGCGATGATCAGCCCGCCGGCCGGCGTGTTCTTGAGATCGACCACGTACAGCGCGCCGTTGCGGATCTCCTCGCTGGGCGCGTCGGACCTTCTGGCCCGCGCGTTCCCGATGGTGACCAGGAAGCTGTCGTAGCGAACCGTCCAGCCATCTTGGATGTTCTCTTCGCCGGCGCCGGGCTCCAGCCCCTCGGGAATGCTGTCTTCGGGTTCGACAAACACCTGCGCGCGGCCCCCGCCAGAGCTGCCGCAGCCCAAAGCGAACGCTGTAAAGAGGGTGATACAAAGCGCCAAGCCGCTGCCTCGTCGTGCCATCGTGCTCATCAACTCTTCTCCTGTTTTGGGTTCACATCCGACTCCAGTGCAATGAGGGTGGACGGCCGGTCACCATCCCAAAGACCAACGCTTCATAGGCCTGCGAGCCGGAGAAGATGGCCACCGGATCGCCGCCGAGGGCCGCCAAGGCGTCGAAGTCGACCGCCCTCCACCAGGTGCTCGGCGAAAGACCGACGGTGAGCTTCAGCCCCTCTTTCAGCGTGACGGAGATCGGTTGACCCTGAACCACCCGCGTGTCCTGGAAGGACGGCACGACGTCGACGGCGGCGGTGAACCGGACGGTCTGCGCACCCTTCACCGCTTGGCCTTCGAAGAGAGCCGAGTGGCCAGTGGGCACCGTGGAGGCCGGTGTAGGCTGACGCTGGGTGGTGAACCAGCTGATCCCCAGGTCGTAGGTGGCGGAGCGAGCGGTGCCGCTCTGTCCCTTCGCCTCTCCCAAGGGCTGCGCCACCGGATTGAGCCCGTCGATCATCGCGACCAGGGCGAGCTCCGAGAGCGCCACTCGGCAGAGGTCGGAGGAGGCCGCGGCGGTGGCGCAGAAATAGGCGGGTCCGAAGGCCACCCGCACCGAGCCGAGGGTGACCGTCCAGCCCTCCACCAGGAAGGGCTCGGCCGCCTCTCCTCGACCCTCCACGGGATAGCTCACCTCCGGCAGGCCGGTGCTGCCTCCGCAGCCGGCAAGCGTAAAACTCAAGAACAGGAATCGGGCAAATCGCGAGATCATCGAGGCACCTAGAAATGGACCGCGAGCGAGGTCAAAAAGCTTCGCGGGGGGCCGGCGGCGAAGTGGCGCGCCGGGATGAGCGAGGGCACTTCGCGGGTGTTCCAGTTGGAGACGAAGGAATACTCGGTCGCGGCGTAGCGGCGATCGAGCAGGTTGTAGATGTCCAGTGACAGCTCCAGGAAGCGCCACCGCAGCGAGGCGGAGAGGTCGAGCAGGAAGACGGTGTCGGCAAACTGGCCGTAGGGCAGCGGCCGGGCGCTCAGGTAGGTGGCGCCTCCGCCCAGGCGGGCGTCCAGATGCGAACCATTCCAAAGCGGGAGCTCCCGGGTCACTGCCGCGTCGGCCCGCAGCACCCAGGGTGGAACGTAGGGCAGGAGTTGCCCGCGAAGGAAAGCGGGCGTCGGGTTGTCGGCGGTGGCGACCGGTGGAGCGGTGAGCGTGGCGTTGACGTAGGTGGCGGAGACCGAGACCAGAACCCAATGTACCGGTCTCATCAGCGCATGCAACGCGACCCCGCGCCTTCGCGAGGGACCTATCCGCTCCAACCGGGCCTCGCCCGGATTAAAGGCGAGATCGTCGGAGAGGCGCGTCTGGTAGGCGGCGCCGGTCAAGGTGAGAAGCTCACCGCCCGCCGGCCGCAATTGAAAGCCCAACTCCAGGGACCGAACCTTGGTGAAGGGCGCGTTCTCACCCTCCGCCAGCTGCAGCGCCTGGGGTGAGCGGTAGCCCTCGCCGTAGCCGCCCAGCAGCTTGAGCCACGAGCGCGGCTCTACCTCCACCGAGGCGCGGGGGCCGACCGCTGCGCCGAGGGCGGTCCGCCGGTAGCCGGGAAGATGGGTCTCTTGCTGGAAACGGGGGATGGTGTTGGAGACCCGGTCATCGACGTCATAGTTGAGCACGTCGGCCCGCACGCCGCCGCGCAGATGGACCCACCGCCCCAGCCTGCTGTCCAGGTCGGCGTAGGCGCCGATGTCCGAGGCATTCACGGTGGCGTCCACGCGGCGATCCCAGGTCTCGTTCTCCGGCGCCTGCAGGAGATTCTGCACCTGATCGATGCTGTCGTTGCGCAGCGACAGGCCGAGCTCCAGCCGTCCCTCCGCCCAGGGGGCGAGGCGGGCACGGCGCGTGCGGTGAAAGGCGCGAGCGCCGATGCCGAGATCGCGGTTGCCCTGCTCGTTTAGATCTCCGCGGCCGACCCACTCCGGGTTGTAGCGGGAGCGCTCCAGAAAGCCGGTGAAGTTGGACCGTTGGCGAAA
>JBGTHI010000846.1:0-3982 GCA_041746295.1 Myxococcaceae bacterium | reverse complement strand
AGGCCAGGACCGCGCTGGCGGGAGCCACCACCTTGCAGGACGGGCCCATCGCGAGTGTGCTGCGGAGCAACCCATCCAGGTAGCAGATCTTGAGTCGGACGGAGGTCTCCGAATCGTTGGCAGGCGTCGACACCCCGTCCGGGAACAGCCGGCCACCCGCCTCGCGCAGCTCGCCTCGCAGCCGCAGCTCCACCTCGAGCGGCTCATGGAAGCGGTGCTGCCAGGGGTAACGGGCGACGTAGGGGTCTAGATCGAAGTCCTTGGGGGCCTCGAAGTCGGGCGTCTTGGGACGCGACGCATTGACGGTCAGGGCGCGAATGCGATGGACGTGAAAGGTTCGGACCGCCTGGCGCTGGTGGCAGTAGCCGACCAATGACCAGATCCCCCGTCGCAGGGCGACGCCGTAAGGGTCGACCTTCCTGTCAAGAGCCTGCGAGACGGGGGCCGAGCCGCGCTTGGGGGAGGCGTAGCTGAGCTGGACCCGCTTGCGACCGGAGATCGCGGTCCACAGCGACTCCAGGGTCGCGCTCAGCTCCGGCCCTCCCTGAACCGCGCCCAGCTCCACCCGGACCCTGGGTGCCGCGACCTCGCCGTCCGACCAGACCCCCATCTTGCGAAGTGCGTGGGCCAGGTCGTGGCGGGCGGGAAAAGCGCCCGAAGCCAGTGCCGCCGATCCCGCCGCACAGAGGACAGCCAACTCCTCCGGGGTGAGCCCCGCCTCCGGCAGATAGTAGGCGTTTCGCTCCACCACGTAACCGGCTTGGGTGTCGTCGTCCCCAGACACATAGGAGAGCGGTATCCCCAGCTCCAGCAGCTCCGCCTTGTCCCGTTCGAACTTCCGTTCCGCCGCCTCCACGCTGCCCTGGTCGTAGTCGGCCGGGAAGGTCTCGCGCAGCTCAGACCACGACACCGGCGCGCGTGCGTCGAGGAAGAGGGCTACCAGGTCGAGAAGGCGTTCAGTCCGGTCCAACGTCGGTCGCTTCTATCCCAGCCCGGGCAGAAGCCGCCATCGCTGTCGACGAATGATCTGATGGATGGGGAAAGCAAGCGTACAACCGAACGTACACTCTCATAGCTGGACAGCGTTTGTTCGTTTGTGCACCACGCCAAGCGGGGGTAAACAGTTGGGGTGATGCGTCTGTTCCTGCTGGTGGCTGGAATCCTGTGTGGGTCGGCGGTGGGTAGCTGCTCATCCACGCCCAAGGAGCCCGGCGAGCCTCTCTACTTCGCGATGGAGGTCCGCGAGCAGGGCCGTCTGGTGGCTAAGCCCAAGCTGCTCGGCCACAGCGGGGTCCGCCTCCAGGCGGAGCGCCGCCAGCCCGGCGCGACTGAGCCGGACTACAGCCTGACGCTGGACCCGACCCGATCCGGAGAGTCCTTCAAGGTGAGCGTCGACCTCAAATTGCCGGACAGCCACGGCCACTCCGAGTTCGCGCTCAAGCATGGGCAAGAGCAGACGGTCCAGCTGGGGGCCAAACCGGGCGACCTCGAGATCTCTCTGCTGGTGATGCGTGTCGATTCGCCGGAGTTCCGGGCTCTGATCGCTCTGAACAGCGGAGCGTCCTCAGGATCTGACGCGATCTAGAGGTCTCCGGTCTGGCGCCTTCCAAGAGGCTTGGGCAGCCTCATGCGCTCGGGTGGAATGGGGCGAATCACGCATGACCAGGTGTGATTATAGAACCATGTCTCCAAAGAGAGCCCCGTCCCCTTCTTATCAATCGGGTTTCCTTATGACAGGGAGCCAACGAGAACTCCCCCGTACGTTCCCACAGGCAGAGGGGCAGACCAAGGACTCCAACACGGCCTCGCCCGGGGGCATGAAGCTACCGCCCTGGGTCCTCCGGGGCACCCAACCCCTCTCGCCTTCCCTAAAGGCTTTCCACAGCGCCCGAGAGAAGCACCACGCCGGTGGCCTGCTCCCTCCCGGCCCCTTAAAGAAGGATCGCCAGATCGTCCCGGTGGATCGCTTCCTCCAGATAGCGGTAGCCTAAGATCGACTCGATCTCCGAGCTCTGCCGACCCGCAATCCGCCTGAGCTCCCCGGCATCATAGGCAGCAAGCCCCCGAGCGAAGAGCTCTCCGGAATCGTCCACCAGATCCACCGGGTCTCCCTGCGAGAAGCTACCCTCCACAGCCTGGATGCCCGAGGGGAGCAGGCTCCGCTTCCCGTTGATCAGGGCGTGCCGGGCGCCGGCATCCACCCTCAACCGGCCCTTGGGCCGGAGCACATGGGCGATCCAGGCACCGCGCGCGGTCCGGCTGCGGGCGTGGGGGTGGAACAGTGTCCCGACCGGCTCGCCATTCAGGACCCGCGGAAGCATCCCCGCCACCTTGCCCGAGGTGATCAGGCAAGAGATGCCCAGCTCGGTTACCCGCTCGGCCGCCCGAACCTTGGTCCACATTCCCCCCACCCCGACTCCGGTGGCGCTGCTGCCAGCCAGTGCCATCACCTCCGGGGTCAGCGTGGAAATCTCCTGGAGCATCGTGGCGGAGGGGTCCTTGCGCGGGTCTGCGCTGAACAGCCCCTCCACGTCTGAGAGAATCACCAGGAGATCCGCGTGGATCAGCCCCGCTACCAGGGCGGCCAGCGTGTCGTTGTCGCCGAACTTCAGCTCGTCCACCGAGATGGTGTCGTTCTCATTGATGATCGGCACCACCCCCTCGCCGATCAGCCGCTCCATCACGTGTTTGGCGTTGAGATACCGACGGCGGTCCTGAAGGTCGTCATGGGTGAGGAGGAACTGGGCCACCGCCCGTCCTCCCTGTCCCAGCGCCTCTTCGTAGGCCTGCACCAGCCGGCTCTGACCTACCGCCGCGCAGGCCTGCTTGCCCGGAATGTCCTTGGGCCTATGGGGATAGCCCAGCCGCTCGACTCCCAAAGCCACGGCCCCGGAGGAGACCACCACCAGCTCCCTCCCCTGCGCGGCCTGGCTTAGATCGCCGCAAAGAGCTTGGAAGTGCTCGCGGTTGAACCGGCCGGTCGCCATGGTGAGCGCACCGGTTCCCAGCTTCACCACAACCCGGCGGGCGCTCTTCAGCCCTGTCCTTACCGCTTCGCTCGCTCCGGTTGAGATTGGCGTGGTCATGGGAGGGCTGTCCATCCTAGCGGAAAGCGCTTACGTGATAGAGCCCTTCGCACGTGCGCGACATCGATGGAAATACCCTGGGTCTAAAGCCCAATGAGCTGCGGCTCCTCCGCAACACCTTCCGGCGTCGGGTCGACCCGCACGAGCTGGTCAGCCCGGAGCTCGCCCGGCACCTGACCGAGATCTCCCGCAGCACCGGCCGGCAGGTGGGCGTCTTGCTGAACCGCAAGGGCGATGTGGAGCATGTGGTGGTCGGCAGTGCCCACAAGCTGGAGCTTCCCGACGTGGGCCGTGCCCGCGGGGCCCAAGTCCGGCTCCGCGGCCTCCGTCTGATCCATACCCACCTCAAGTCCGAGCAGTTGACCAAGGACGACCTGACCGACCTGGCCTTGCTCCGGCTCGACTGGGTGGTCGCGGTGGGGGTTTCCGGGGAGGGGCTACCCGGCGTGGTCCACCACGCCCACCTCATCCCGGATGACGGCACCGATGCGCTGTGGCGAGTGGAGCAGCTCCCGTCGGTTTATGGCGACGGTCCCGATGTGCTGCGGACCCTGAGCGCACTGGAGGACGAGCTCTCCCGCAGCGTTCAGGCGCGGCAAGTCAGCGGCCGGGAGCGGGCCATTCTGGTCGCGGTCTCGCTGGGAGCACCGCGTGCGGAGGCCGAGGCGTCGCTTGCCGAGTTGGAGGAGCTGGCGCGCACCGCGGGCGTCGAGGTGGTGGATCGGGTGCTTCAGCCCAGGCGCGAGGCCGACCCCCGTTACCTGATCGGCCGCGGCAAGCTGGAGGAGCTCAATTTGCGATCGATGCAGCGGATGGTGGACATCCTGGTCTTCGACAAGGACCTGAGCCCCTCGCAAAGTCGGCACATCGCGGATGCCACCAGCTTGAAGGTACTG
>JBGTHI010000845.1:0-7507 GCA_041746295.1 Myxococcaceae bacterium | reverse complement strand
CATGAGCGCCACTTCCATCAGGGACCGGCGCGGGTGTTCGATCGCGAGGAGGAGGCCTTCGCCGCGGTCAACAGCCGGGAGATCCAGAAGGGAGACGTGGTGGTCATCCGCTATGAGGGGCCGCGCGGCGGTCCCGGCATGCGGGAGATGTTGGGCGTCACGGCGGCTCTGGTGGGACAGGGCCTGGGCGACTCGGTTGCGTTGCTCACCGACGGCCGATTCAGCGGTGCGACCCGGGGGCTGATGCTGGGCCACGTGGCGCCGGAGGCGGCGGTGAAGGGGCCGATCGCGGCGCTGCGCAATGGCGACCTCATCACCATCGACATCGACAACCGGAAGTTGGAGGTAAAGCTCACGCCCGACGAGATGGCGAAGCGGCTGGAGGGCTGGAAGGCCCCGCCGCCCCGCTTCACGGTAGGCGTCTTCGCCAAGTACGCCGCGCTGGTCTCCTCCGCCGCGGAAGGGGCGATCACCCGCCCAATTCAGGAGTCGGGGGGATGACGGGGCCCCTCCCCCAAAATCGATCGGAGGGGGCAAGCCCACACCCCCGGAGCCCCCGTGATCGCGGTTCGGCTCGGGCCCTCCCCCAAGCCGATCGGAGGGGGGCAAGGCCCCCACCCGTGCCTCCGCTTCGGAAGGAGCGGGAGTATCAAGTCGTTCACCTAACGCAGCATTACGAAAGAAGGAAGTTATGGCCACGGTATATTACGAGAAGGACGCCCCGCTCGATCTCCTTAAGTCCCGCAAGGTCGCGATCATCGGCTACGGGAGCCAGGGACACGCGCACGCGCTCAATTTGAAGGACTCCGGCATCGACGTACGGGTAGGCCTTCACGCCGCCAGCAAGTCCAAGGACAAGGCGAAGGCGGCCGGCTTTAAGATTTTCTCCGTCGCCGACGCGGCGAAGGAGGCGGACGCGATCATGATCCTGGCTCCGGACCAGACCCAGAAGGCGATCTACGACGCCGACATCGCGCCCAACCTGACCAAGGGTAAGGCGCTGATGTTCGCCCATGGCTTCAACATCCACTTTGGGCAGATCAAACCGCCCGCGGACGTGGACGTCTTCCTGATCGCGCCGAAGTCCCCGGGCCACATGGTGCGCCGCCTCTATCAGGATGGCGTGGGCACGCCGGCCCTGATCGCCGTTCACCAGGACGCGACAGGCCACGCCAAGCAGCTGGGGCTCGCCTACGCGCGCGGCATCGGCGTGGCGCGTGCGGGGGTTCTGGAGACTACGTTCAAGGAGGAGACCGAGACCGATCTCTTCGGCGAGCAGGCGGTGCTGTGCGGCGGTGTGACGGCGCTGATCCAGGCCGGCTTCGAGACGCTGACCGAGGCGGGCTATCAGCCGGAGAGCGCCTACTTCGAGTGCCTCCACGAGCTGAAGCTGATTGTGGACATGCTCTATGAGGGTGGAACCGGCTGGATGCGCCACTCGATCAGCGACACCGCCGAGTATGGCGACTACACCCGCGGTCCACGGATCGTCACCAAGGAGACCAAGGCGGAGATGAAGAAGATCCTGGGCGAGATCCAGTCGGGAGCCTTCGCCAAGGAGTTCATCCAGGAGACGCAGAGCGGCGGCGCGACGTTCAACAAGCTGCGCGCCGAGCAGAAGGCCCACAAGATCGAAGAGACGGGCCGGAACCTGCGCGAGATGATGCCTTGGCTGAAGAGCTCAAAGAAGGACTCGAGCGAGGTCGGTCCGCGCTAAGCGCATCGACGATCGAAACCATCCTAAAGAGGCCTGGGGATACGCATCTCCAGGCTTCTTCAGTTCACCGGAGTCAGCTCCTCGAACGTCTACTCCGCCTTGCCCGCTGTATTGCGATGGAGCTCAGCGAGCGTGAAGTTCTTCTTGGACGCGTCGAAACCAACGGCCAAGAGATTGACTCCCTCGTCATCCAAGCGGACGAAGCCTTGGCGCATCACCGCATTCGCAATCTGGCGGCCGCGCGCCGTGGCGTAAATCCGCTCTCCGATGTCCGCCGAATCGCTGAAGGGCCGGGTGCCGTGGAAGAATTGCCGGAAGGTCGCATCCACCCAATAGCTGTGGCCGTCCGAGAGGCGCACGACCACGAAGCCATGATTGCAAGGCGAGCGTGACGCGAAAGTATCCACCGCTTGATGCTGGAAGATGTCTTCGGGCGCAATCCCGCGGTTGTCGAGCTCAGCTGCTGCGATAGGCATTGCCGCAGTGCAGGTGCCAATCAGGCCCCGTGGGCTAAAGAAGTCTCGTCTCGACTTAAGAGGATCCTGCAGTCGCCTCCTTACTTGGAGCAAGAGATCGCGAAGGAACGCTTCGGTCTCCATCGACGTCAGGGGATGATCGCGGGCCAGCGCTCGGCGGGCCGCCCTCAGCGTGTCCGGATCCGGCGGCTGCCACGATGGTTCTGGTCCGATGCCCAGCTGGATACCTAGCCTGCCGGTCGTATCAAAGCGGCTTACGCTTTCGGCAACGCGAGTTGGGAGCCGTTTCGGAGGGAAATCAGGGACGGGCAAGCAACGGACGCTGAGAGCCGGAGTTTTTGCCCTTTCGCGCGAGAGTGAGCTGCATCATAGAGAGTTATCGACCCAGCCGCTGGACGGGTTGTGACCGTAAGCGACTGAAAAAATTGGACGGGCCCTTTATGAGGGGAGACTCCCCGCAAGGCTCGGGGATCCCTAAATTGCTCGCTCAACCCGGGAGGCCTCAGCGTGAAAGCCAAAGAGATTCTGCCGCTCGTCAAGCGAACCATCTCCGATTGGTCCGACGACAAGGCCACCACCCTGGCCGCGGCGTTGGCCTACTACACGATCTTCTCGATCGCCCCGCTGCTGATCATCGCGGTGGCGGTTGCGGGATTGGTCTTCGGCCAAGAGGCCGCTCAAGGCGAGATCCAGCAGCAGCTTCAGGGACTGGTGGGCGCCAACGGCGCCAAGTTGATCCAAGACATGATGGTGAGCGCGAGTAAGCCATCGGAGGGGCTGATCGCCACCGTCGTGGGACTCGCCATCCTGCTCTTTGGCGCCAGCGGGGTCTTCGCGCAGCTGCAGGACTCGATGAACGTGATCTGGAAGGCCAAGCCACCCAAAATCAACGGCCTTCTCGACTATCTCCGCGTGCGCTTCCTCTCCTTTACAATGGTGTTGGGAGTGGGCTTCCTTCTGCTGGTCTCGCTGGTGCTCAACGCCGCGCTTGCCGCGGTGGGCGCCTACGCCAGCCGGATTCTACCGGGCTACGAGTTCATCTGGCAGGTGGTGAACCTGGCCGTCTCCTTCGGGGTGATCACCCTGCTATTTGCGATGATTTACAAGGTGCTGCCCGATATGACGGTGACCTGGCGAGACGTCTGGCTGGGGGCTGCGGTGACCTCCGTGATGTTCAGCTTGGGCAAGCTGGCGATCGGCCTTTACCTGGGAAAGAGCGGCGTCGCGTCAACCTACGGAGCGGCGGGCTCGGTGGCGATACTGCTGATCTGGGTCTACTACTCGGCGCAGATCCTGTTTTTGGGTGCGGAGTTCGCGCATGCCTACTCCGAGACCCACGGCTCGCGCTCGGCGGAGGGCAATGCCGCTAAGCGCTCGGAGAAGCCGCAGCAAGTTTCGCCGTCCACCTGGCTGCCCCAGCGCGGCTGACGGCCCCAGCTACCAACCGAAGCTGTAGGTGGAGCCGCTAAAACCGCCTCCGCCGCTGCTTCCGGAAGAGCTTGAGCCTGAACCGAAGCTGCTGCCGAACCCGCTCCCGAAGCTGCTGCCCCAATAGGGGTAGTAGCTGCTGGAGGCGGCGGCTGCCGCGCGGGCCGCCTGCTGCCGCTCGATCTCCGCCTGGACCGCCGGATCGGAGAGGTAGTCGCGGTAGTTGGCGCCGGGCGGCAGCCGGCTCATGATGTCGAGGTAATCCTCGTTCCGCTTCCGCCGACGCAGGTAGGTTCTCACCCCGGCGAAGATTCCGACTGTCGCGCCAAGCCCAACACCGATCGCCAGCGCCTGCTTAGGATTGAAGGGGTGGTAGGCATCGCCGATCCTCTGCCCTCGGTGCCAATCCTGCTTTTTCAAGAGACGAGTGAAGAGACCTGCCGCCGACCCGAGCAGCCCTCCGGCGGACAGCCCCGACAGCGCCGCGCCCTTGCTTGGGCTGGAGAGCAGGTGGGCGATCGGGGTGTCGTAGCCGGGCTTGAACTTGTGGAAGAGTTTCTGGGAGTGCTCGAAGACCTGGTCGAGCTCATCCGCCTCGAGAGCTCTCGGCGCGCCGAGCGGCATAAACCGTTGGTTGGCCACCTGCACCTGGACTGCGTCCATGATGAAGTCCCCTTCTATCTTCTTCATTCTCGGTGCATTGATGGAGCGGGTTCCTGCACACATATTACCGACGCTTCACCGACTTCTAAGTGGTCGATGGCTACAAGGCGTGGGCGGAGAACCGCGCCGAAAAGGCGCGCGGGTAGCTTTCTCGGTTCGGGCCGGCTATTGAGGGCGGAGAGACGGAAGCCCAAAAAAGTCGCCTCCCCGAGGCTCCTCAGGCGAAGCTGCCCTCTTCCTTTGCGCAGGAAAGGGGGGGCCGGTGAGGGACGGACTGAAGTGGGGCGGGCTGCTGGTTTGCTTTTGGACCGCGGCGTGGGCGGAGGAGGTGCCGCCCGTCCCGCCCACCGCCAGGAAGTCTCTGCCCACCGTACAGCAGCTCAAGCGGTCGACCGATCGCTTTGCACCGGTGGAGCTGAAGGTAGAACTCTCCGGCCTTCCGGAGAGCGAGCGCAAGGCCCTGGCCAAGCTGGTGGAGGCGGCCCGACTGCTCGACACGCTCTTCCTGCGCCAGGTATGGGCCGGGAATGAGTCGCTGCAGGCACAGCTGGCTCAGGACGGGACGGCGCTTGGCAAGGAGCGGCTCCGGGCTTTCAGACTCAACAAGGGGCCGTGGTCTCGGCTCGACGCGGACGCGCCGTTCGTTTCCAACGTTCCGCCCAAACCCGAGGGCGCCAACGTCTATCCTACCGGCGCCACCAAGGAGGAGCTGGAGGGCTGGCTCAAGGAGTCGACCCCGGCGCTTCGCGCTCAGGCGACCGGTTTCTTCACCGTCATCCGCCGGGATTCGACCGGTTCATATCAGGCGGTCCCCTACAGCGCCGAATACTCCGCGGAGCTCCAGAAGGCGGCGGAGCTATTGCGAGAAGCCTCGTTGCTAACCACGCAGCCGACGCTCAAGAGCTACCTCTCCGCCCGTGCCGAGGCGTTCCTCACCAATAACTACTATCCCAGCGACTTGAGCTGGCTGGATCTCGACGCCACGATCGAGCCGGCGCTGGGGCCGTACGAGGACTACGAGGACCGGTGGTTCAACGCCAAGGCCTTCTTCGAAGCCTATGTCACGGTCCGCGACGACAACGAAACGCGGAAGCTGCAGGGCTTGAGCGCTCGGCTCCAGGAGATCGAAAACCGGCTGCCGCTCCCCGCCGAATACCGCAACCCCAAGCTGGGTGCCTCGGCGCCGATCCGCGTGGTCAACAGCCTGTTCGCCTCGGGCGATGCCAATCGCGGTGTCCAGACGGCGGCCTTCAACCTGCCCAACGACGAGCGGGTGGTACGGGAGAAAGGCTCCAAGCGGGTGATGCTGAAGAATGTGCAAGAGGCCAAGTTCCAGAAGGTGCTGCTGCCGATCGCCAAGCGGCTGCTCTCCAAGGCCGATCAGCAGGTGGTCTCCTTCGACGCCTTCTTCACCGCGATCTTGATGCACGAGCTGATGCACGGCCTGGGACCGCACGAGGTCAAGTCCGGACCGCTGAAGGGAAGACCGGTCCGCGAGGCGCTGCAAGAGAGCTACAGCGCGGTGGAGGAGGCTAAGGCGGACATCTCCGGCCTCTTCGCGCTGCAGTATCTGATGGAAGCGGGCGTTATCCCGCGCGAGCTGGAGAAGCCGCTCTACGTCACCTTCCTCGTGGGCGCCTTTCGCACGCTCGGGTTCGGCCTGACCGAAGCCCATGCGCGAGGCCAGGCGCTGATCCTCGACGGGCTGTTGGAGAAGGGCGGGGTGATCGCCAAGCCGGATGGCACCTTCACCGTGGAGACCGAGGCGATGCGGGAGTCGATCGCCGCCTTGACCAGGGAGCTGATGTTCCTCCAGGCCGAGGGTCAGGGGGCCAAGGCGCGGCATCGTCTGGAGTGGGTGACCACCGAGCTTCGGCCGGAGGTGCGGGTGGCTCTGGCCAAGTTACGCGACATCCCGGTGGACATTGCGCCGCGCTATAGCACCGCCGACATCCTCAGCCCGCCCTGACCTATGGCGGAGGCTGCCGGGTAACCGCCTCAATCTGATCTACCGGAACGGTATGGTGGCTGCGAAAGACCGCGAAGTCATCCCCATTGCGGGTTAGCACGTCGACCACCTCGTCGATGAAGGTGGAGCCCTCGCGGAGCTGCACCGCTACCGCACGGCGCAGCAGCACCGCCTCTTCCAGGACGTCGATGAAGCTGCAACGGCCAATCTGATCCTGGTTCATTCTCATCGAGGCTCAATATGCAGCCGAGCGGTCCGCGTCGCCAGCCCTGGTGCTCGGTTGCTCCGGTCTTGCCCGCCCCGTGGATCCGACGTACACCGCGCGCTGCGTTCGGGCGACTGGAGCAGGGTAGTTACGGTCAGGACGGTTCATGAAACAACGTTGGGTCAAGCGGTCATTGGCGGTGGGGGGATTTTCCGTTGCGATCCTGCCGGCGGTGGTCTGGGCACAGGATGCCTCTCAGAGTTCCGCGGCCAAAGCCGATAGCGGAGATACCGCGTGGATGCTGATCTCCTCGGCCCTGGTGTTGCTGATGACGCCGGGGCTCGCGCTCTTCTACGGCGGCATGGTCCGCAAGAAGAACGTTCTGGCCACCTTCATGTACTCGTTCTTCGCGCTGGCACTGGTCACGGTGCAGTGGGTGGCGATCGGCTACTCGCTTGCCTTCGGCAGTTCGATCGGAGGACTGGTGGGCGGGCTGGATCTGGCGATGCTGCGAGGCCTGACCGATGCCGGGCTCAAGGGGAGCGTTCCGCAGCTGGTCTTCATGGCCTTTCAGCTCAAGTTCGCGATCATAGCCCCCGCTCTGATCTCAGGCGCCTTCGCCGAGCGGATGAAGTTCACTGCCTACGTCCTGTTCGTGCTGCTCTGGAGCACGCTGGTCTACGACCCGGTGGCTCACTGGACCTGGGGTGAGGGTGGCTGGATGCTGAAGCTGGGCGTCCTCGATTTCGCGGGTGGAACGGTGGTGCACTGGACCGCGGGTCTGTCCGCCCTGATCTGCGCCCTCTTCATCGGCAAGCGAGTCGGCTATGGCCGCGAGCGGTTCATCCCCCACAACCTGCCGATGACCATCACCGGGGCGGGGTTGCTGTGGTTCGGCTGGTTCGGCTTCAACGCGGGGAGCGCCCTGGAGGCGGGCCAGACCGCGGCCCTGGCGTTTGTCACCACCCACATTTCGGCGGCGGCGGGCGCGCTCTCGTGGCTGCTGGCTGAGTGGGCGCTGCGAAAGAAGCCGACCCTGCTCGGGTTGG
>JBGTHI010000844.1:0-2321 GCA_041746295.1 Myxococcaceae bacterium | reverse complement strand
GGCGGCACGGGCCGGCTCCGGCTCCACAATCCGCCATGCCAAGGTGCAGATCTCGGGAGCGCTGGAGTCATCGATCGCCCAGGTGGTGGGAGGCAAGCTGGCGCCCGCACTTTCGCAGGTGGTGGCGCGGCAGCTGGTCTGGTGGGTGACGGTGCCTCAGGACTTGAAGAAGAGCGACACGCTGGATCTGCTCTACGAGGAACGGGCAAGCTCCGGAGAAGAGCCTCTGCTCCACGCCATCCGCTTCGCGAGCGAGAAGACCGGGAAGACCCACAACGCCTACCGGTTCAAGGCGCCGGGCGACCCCTACGCGCGCCACTACCAGCCCTCTGGCGAAGAGGTGGAGCTGCGGCTCAACCATTCGCCCGTGCAGCAGTACGAGCAGATCACCTCGCTGATCCGCGACGGCCGGCGGCACAAGGGAGTGGATTTCAAAACGGCGGTCGGAACCGATGTCCGCTCGCCCTTCGCAGGGACCATCACCCGCCGCAACTGGAACTTCCGGGGCAACGGAAACAGCCTGGAGGTGACCGAGCAGGGAGGTCGTCGCAAGGCGCTGTTCCTTCACCTGGACGCCCTGCCCGATTCGGCCAAGGTGGGGACCCGCATTGCGGCCGGAGAGGTGCTGGCCAAGTCCGGCAACAGCGGCCGCTCGTTCGCGCCTCACCTCCACTATCAGCTGATGAGCGCCTCGGACAAGGTCCTGGACCCGTTCACTGAGCAGCAGACCTTCCGCCGCACTCTGGAGGGCGAGGCGCAGCCGGCGTTAGAGACGGAGATCCGGAAGCTGGATGTGCTGTGGGCGCCACCGACGGTGGCCAAGGACGTGCGATGAGCAGGTGGCTTTGGGGGTGGGCGTTACTGGCGAGCACGGCGCAGGCTGCAGAGATCACCCGCATCAACTCCACGGGTGAGACGGGCGATCTGTTCGATGCGACCTTGAGCGTGGGCTACGCGCATACGCATCAACAGGAATTGATCACCCGCGAGCAACACGTGGGGGGCGACGTCCGCGATGTCGGCGAGCTCCGCTACCGAAGCACCGACAACCGGATGAACATAGATCTAAGGCTGGGGTTGTGGCGAGACCTGGAGTTTCGCTACAACCTGCCGGTGGTGATCTCGCAGAACCGGCACTGGCGCTATCCGAACGGACGGAGCGCGGCCAACTCGTCGATCACCAACAACTGCCTCAATCCCGATGGCAGCCTGACCAATCCCGCCTGCACCAGTACCGGAGTCGGCCGCGAGCCGATGTTCGCCATTCCCTCGGACAGCTACCGCCGCGGCTTTGGGAACATGAGCTTTGGGCTGGCCCATGCGATCTTCAATCAAGCCAAGGACGTGACCAAACCCACCTGGCTGGCCGGCCTGGACTACGAAGCGCCCACCGCCAACGTGTTGGATCCTTACGTGTCCACCTCGTCCAGCGCTCGCGGGGGGATCGGCGACAAGACGCACAAGCTGAAGCTCCACACCGAGCTCTCGCGCCGGATGGGTGCCGCGGATCCCTACTTCCAGCTCCAGTACATGCTGCCGTTCCGCGCGAGCGGCTTCTACTCGAACTGCGACCACCCGGATGCCGCGGTATTGGGAACGCCCGGAAATTGCGGCGGACCGGGCTGGCCCCGGACGGAAACGGGGCTCAGGCCGCCTCATCAGTTGGGCGTGGTGCTGGGGACCGAGCTTTATGCGTACGACGATCCCAAGCGCGAGCGAAAGGTGGCCTTCGACGTTCGGGGCTTCGCGAGCTACATCTCCCGTGGCCGGTACTACAACGAGCTGTCCGACGTGCTCCAGCGGCTGCTCTACACGCAGGACTATCTAAACCTGGGCGCTTCGGTAGGGCTGGTGGTGAGGCCTATCTCCTACGTGCAGCTGAATGCGCGGCTCGGGCTCTCGCACAACACCGATCACACGTTGACCGATGAGACGGTGGGTAAGGACCTGGACGGGAACGGCACCGTCGATGTGTTGGCCACCCCCAGCGAGGTGAACCCCAACTTCGACTTCCGGAGCGACATGGTCTCGAGGCGATTTCGGGCGGTGGGCACCAACCTGGTATCGTTCGAGCTGTCGGCGACGGTGGCGTTCTGAGGGGGCCCACCCTTGCCTCCTACTGATCTTCCGAGAGGCTCAGCCCCAGCCGGTAGAGATCCTGCGACTTCCACCCGCTCCGCCCCGCCACCTCCCCCGCCACCGCCTTGAGCCGCTCGCCGCGGGACAGTCCCTCCCGCAGCGCCGCACGGACCTCCTCTTCGCTCCATCGGGCCTCGCCCCGTCGTCCCTCCACGACCACCACCACCTCGCCCAGCACCTCG
>JBGTHI010000843.1:0-1555 GCA_041746295.1 Myxococcaceae bacterium | reverse complement strand
GCCGAGGCGCTCCGCCGTGCCGAGGTGGCGTCAGAGGTGATGTTCGGCGGCGCGGTAGAGAACCTGAGCGACGCGGATCTGGAGCCGCTGCGGCAGGATCTGCCTTCGAGCGAGATCCCACGCGCGGAGCTGGCAGCCGGCGTTTCGCTGACCGACCTCCTGGTTCGTACCAAGCTCTGCCCGTCGAAAGGGGCGGCGCGCCAGTTGATCGCCCAGGGAGGTGTCTACATCAACAACCGCCGCGAAAGCGATGCGGCACGCCCCGTGGCGCTTGACGCGTTGGCTACCGAGACACTGCTGATCCTGCGCGCCGGCAAGAAGAGCTACCACCTGCTCAAGGTGTCCTAGGGTCCGACCCGCTCTAGCCGTAGGCCTCGCGCTTGATCCGCTTGTCGGGGACGCCCACCGCGCGGAGGTGGGCCAGCACCGTCTCCAGAAAGCGGGGCTCGGCGGTGGTTTTGGTCTCCATCGCGGAGCGCCGGTCCCAGGTGGTGATCGCCGGGCCGCAGACGTAAACCCGGCAGCGGTCCGGTTGGGGCAGGAGCTCGGCCAGCAGCTCGCGAGTGATTCGCCCCTGCCGCGCGCCTCCCGCCTTCGCGTTCTCCTCCGTCTCGCGCGTCAGCGTATGCACCACCCGAAGCCTGTCGGGATGTGCGCGCGCGAGTGACTCCAGCTCGGCCCGGAAGAGCACGTCGACCAGGGTTTTGTTGGAGGCGAGATAGATCTGCCGGAGCTTGAGCCCGCGGTGGAGCGCGTCTTTGAGGATGGAGAAGTTGGGGACCGCGCCCGACCCGGCGACCACATGCAGCAACGTCTCGGTGTCCTCCTCCACGGTCTCCGGCAGCACGTAGGGGCCGTTGAACCCCTTCACCCGGATCCGGTCCCCCGCGCGCAAGCCGTGCACCAGGTGGGGGGCAAGCAGTGGGGGGTAGCGGTTCCGCCCCGGCGTGAACAGCTCATCCTTCACCGTGATCGCCAACTCAGGCTCGTGGGGCGCAGAGGTGAGGGAGTAGGCGCGAACCGGCTCCCGGTGTCCTTTTTGCGATTCCAAGAAGGCTTTCAGAGCGCCCAGTTGCGGAAACTGACCTGCATCGATGGTGAGGAACTGGCCGGCGCGGTAAGGCGGGAGCTCGGGAGCGCCGTCCGGGTCGATCGTCAGGGTCACCGTGTCCGGCGCCTCGGGGATCATTCCCCGGACGATCACCTCGAATTCCTGGGGGGGCTTGCGCGGTTCTCGTACCTGCACTCTGTTTCAATAGAACCGGGAGGCTTTCGTTGCGAAGAATTTTTTGGGCGGTGACCGAGAAAGGCAGACGCCGGGTGGCCCGGATCCCCTCGGCCTGGAGTCGGGAGGCGCGCCGCGAGCACCTGCGCCGGGTGATCGCCTACGATCAGGCGCTCCTCCTTGGAATGCGCCGGTGGCACGCGCCGGCGCTGACCCGGCTAATGCAGGCCTTCACCCATGCGGGCGACTCCACCACCTGGGGCGTGGTCTCGCTGGCTCTCCTGGCTACCGGTGGCCGGGCCCGAAAGCTCGGCGCCCGCGTGGCGCTGG
>JBGTHI010000842.1:0-1662 GCA_041746295.1 Myxococcaceae bacterium | reverse complement strand
CCGCACCATGTGCTCGACCTGGCGTTCCATCATCTTCCGAACGCGCGCGATGTCCTCGGCGCTCGCGCCCGGCATGTCCATCACGTAGAGGGCATTACGGATCGGCGCCAGCGGATTGCGCAGCTCATGGCCCAGCATCGCCAGGAACTCGTCTTTGCGGCGATCTGCCTCCGTCAGCCTGTCTGCTCGTCGACGGAGCTCCCATTCGAGACTCCGGCGCTCGCAGATGTCGTGGAAGACCATCACGACACCCAGGAATTCGCCAGCATCACCACGGATCGGCGCGGCGCTGTCATCGATCGGGACTTCGACGCCGTTTCGCGCGATCAGCACCGTATGGTTGGCGAGCCCCACGACCACTCCCTCGCGCAGCACCTTCGCGACTGGGCTCTCAACCGGCTCACGGGTCTCTTCGTTGACGATGTTGAAGATCTCGTCAAGGGGCCGGCCCTCGGCTTCCCCCTGGAGCCAGCCGGTCAGGATCTGCGCCCTCGAGTTCAGGAACGTCACCCGGCCGGAGCTGTCTGTGGCAATCACTGCATCGCCGATGCTCTCGAGGGTGACCCGCAGCCACTCCCGCTGGTCGCGCAGGTCCGCCTCCACCTCCCGGCGGCGCACGATCTCACGGTTCAGCGCATCTACCCGCTGATTGAGCAGCAAGAATCTCTGAACGACCGATTCCCGCGGCTGGAGGCGCAGGAGGAGCAGGGCTGGATCGTCCTCTTTGCGCGGTCGGTAGACCTCCCCCTCGCAACGCCAGACATCGCTCGCAGAGCTTCCAGGGAAGCGTAGGGCCCCCAGGACGAGCTGCCGGCTGCGCGAGCAATCCCGCAGGTAGGCCGCCACCTCTTCGGGCGGATCGGAGGTGAAGTCCTGGAGGCGATGCCCCTGGAGCGGTTTTGGGGCTCTCCCCAGCCGCTCTCCGCAGGCCCGATTCGCGGCCAGGATCGCCCCGTCAGCCGTGACCAGCATCATCGGCTCCGGCAGCAGATCGGCAACTCGAAGGAATGACTCCTCTTCTGTCATCCAGAGGGAACTATCCCTGAACGTACTCCCGGCCGGAGGCGTCGGCGGCCTCGGGCGTCGGATTGAGGTAGACGACCACCCGGCACTCCGCGTCTCCCAGAGCGATCGACTGCTCGATGGCGACCTTCGAGTAGCCAAGGTTCTGGGCGGCAATAACGCCGAACACATTGGAGGTCATCATGCAGAGGGCCGGCCGGCCGATCACCTTCTCGGCAAAGGGGCAGGCCCGATTGCCAAGGACGATCTTATCGTCGCTCTCCTCCAGGACGAAGAAGTCCCCCTGGATGCGCTGCTTGAGATCGACGAGCACCCGCGCCACCTGCTCACGGTTCAGGCTCGACACCTTCAGAGCCTGCCGATAGCTCTCGTTGATCTGATCGCCGACACGCTGGCCGACCACGCTGATGAAACCGGACGCCTCCTCCATGCCGACAACGTCCTGCAGCGTTCCAGAAAGCTCGCGGATCAACGTGCGGAGGAAGACGTCCCTCTCCAGCGGTATGGGCAAATCTTCCATGGCGCCTGACTGAGCGGGAGCCGAAGGTTCCATGATTGTCTCCTTGCGCCTGACGTTCCGAAGTGGGCAAACAAGCTGACCGCAAGGTGATGCAATCCGAGTGCCGTAAGGCAACCAAG
>JBGTHI010000841.1:0-2182 GCA_041746295.1 Myxococcaceae bacterium | reverse complement strand
CCGCCCCGCCCCGGTTGGGAGGCCGTGCGCTTTTGGCGCGCGACCTCCCGGGTCCGATTATCGGGACAGGCCGAGCAGAACGCCCGAGCTGCTGTTGGCGATCGAGAGCGCCTGGATGCCCAGCTGCTGCTTCGTCTGCAGAGCCTGCAACCGCGCGCTTTCCTTCGCCAGGTCCGCGTCGACGAGGTCGCCCACGCCGGCGTCCAGGCTGTCCTGCAGCTTCGAGACGAAGCTCAGGTGCGTGGAGAGCGCCTTGGAGCCCGTGCCGAGCCGGGTCAGGGATTGGGAGACGTTGCTGATCGAAGTGTTCAGCGTGCCGACCAGGGCCTGCGAAGCTCCGGCCGAACCCAGCGTCTGCCCGGCGGTGATGGTGATGTTGCCGCCGCCGATGACGAGGTTCTCTACGCCCACCTGGATCTTGGAGTTGCCCGCCGCGTTGGCGAGGGCCGCCACAGGCTTGCCGGTGTTGGCCGACAGCTTGAGCATGTTGGCGCCGTTGAATTCGGCGTTGTCCACGACCTTGGCGATCTGGTCGCGGAGCGAGGTGAAGTCCGCGTTGAGCGCGGCGCGAGCGGCCGTGTTCAGCGTGGTGTCCGCAGCCGACAGAGCCTTCTCCTTCATCTGCAGGAGCAGTTCGGAGACGCTCTCACCCGCCGCCATCGCCACGTCCACGGTCGAGATGCCGCGTTGCAGCGACTCCTTCACCGAGTTCAGGGCCATGGAGTCGGAACGTTGGCTTTGGGCGATGGCCCAAACGGCGCCGTTGTCCTTGGCGCTGCCGACCTTCTTGCCGGTGTTGACCCGGCCCTGAACGACCGCGAGCTCGCTCGAGGTCTGGTTCAGGTTCTGCAGGGCGACCATGGCCCCGACGTTAGTGTTGACGCTGTTCAGCGGCATGGGAAGTTCCTCGTTCTTAGGTGATCAGCCTCGTTTTGAGGCCGTTGGGCGGTGAAGCCCGACGAGGAGGTGAGCAATGGCCGGGCCACTTGGGACCGGAGTTGAAGATGCTGTTTTTGAACAGAATTTCTTGCGAGTTGGCCGCCGAGGCTGGGCAGAAGGAGACCGGCTAGGCAGCTCTGACCGGGATCACCCGGCAGGATTTGCCGGGTTGGGGCTCAGGCTGCTTCGGCCTCGCCGGTGGGCGACAGCCCTTGCATGATCATGCGGTTGACCTCGACCAGCGGCATGATCTCCTCTTCGCCGCGCATCACGGAGCTGGTGTGCCGGCTCACCCAGAGGCTCAGCGAGATAATCGACGCCTTGGCGGGCGGCGGCAGGGTGTTGTCGGGGCTCGAGCACTCGGTCGCCAGGACGGACCACAGACGGCGGTTCCAATCCAGCGCATCCATGCGCGCGGCGATCTCCGATACGTCGGCGTCGGCGGCCGCCATTAGCGCGCGCGTGACCTGGCCAAAGAGACGGTATTCCGTCTCGCGCGGATTCTCAGCCCGCTGAGCGGCCTGCTTGTACGCCTGAAGCGACATCCCTCATCCTTGCGTCTTCGTAATCGATCAGCTTCCGGCAGCCCATCAGCGCCTTGTAGAACTCGCGCCCGAGCACGTGCTTGGAGACGCCGACGCAGTCGGTGAGCACATCCGGATTGCGCACCACACTCATGAACTCAGTGAGCCGGCGCACGAACTCGTCGTAGTATTTGCCGGCGTCGCCTTCGTCCAAATACATCATCATAACGGGGAAATAGACGTGGCGCGCCGGCGAGGTGACGTCCTCGGCCTGGAGGATGTCCTTCTCGCGAAGAACCGAGGCCTTGTTCTGCAGGATCAGGGTGCCGCGGCGGTCGCCGTTCTGGACGACGGCCCCGTTGAGCACGAATTTTTCGCCGGGTTTCAGCGAGAGCTTCAGCGGCACCGGTCAGCTCCCTGTCTCGACCCCTGGACGGGCGGCACGCTAGGGCCGTGGAGTTAACGCCGCCTTGTCCAGCTTAGCCTCATCCGCGCGCCGTGGTTAGCCCGGCGTTAAGGCGAAGAGGGCTTAGCTCCGCGCCACCTTCGAGGAGCTCCGCATGACCCGGCGATCGGCCGCCCAGGCTCTTCCGCCTCAGCCCGTCCGGGCGGCGAACGACGTCCAGGGCAGCTCCAGTTCGCCCGAGTCGCTCAAGCGCCTCAAAGCGGCGGTCAGCGACCTCCACGCCGTCGCCGCCCGCACGGCGCTGGAGCGCGCC
>JBGTHI010000840.1:0-1608 GCA_041746295.1 Myxococcaceae bacterium | reverse complement strand
GAAGCCGCCCCGGAGGACGGCTTCGATCGACTTACCTGAATGGTTCGCGCCCACTTTCATGAACGGCTCTTGGTGGCGGGGGCAGGATTCGAACCTGCGACCTTCGGGTTATGAGCCGTAGAACGATGCTGTCACCCTGTGATGCCCTGTGCCACTTTGTGCCATCTAGCAGGTCTTTCGCGATCTCGTGATGACACTTGGTGGTTGTGTATAACGCCCTGTGTCACCTGGTCCGTTAGAAGTTCCGTTAGAAGTGTTCCGGAAATGGTCTTATTCCGGCTGTCCCGGAACACGTATACTCGTGGAACCGAGAGCGAACCTCGACAAGGACTCATCATGGCAACACCACGACCAACTGAAGCACGCCTGCTTCGTCAGGTCATGCGCAATATCGAAGCCTTGCTCCCGAGCGACTGGACGATGACGACGCTGGCCGAGCCAGCAGGACGAGGTCGCCCCGATCTCATCGCCGTCGTGAGGGGTCCGGACGGTGCCGAGGCGTCGCTCATCGTGGAGGCGAAGCGCACGCTCGTGCCTCGTGATGCCACTGACGCGGTAATGCAGCTGCGCTCGTGGGCCGAGCGTGCCGGGCTGAAGGATGCCACCCTGGTCCTGGTTGCCCCTTTCCTCAGCGAGACGGCACGAGAGCAGATCGCCAGCCTCAACGCGAACTACATCGACAGCACTGGCAACATCCTGATCCGTGCGCGGCGGCCGGCGCTGTTCATCAAGCAGGGCGGCGCCACGAAGGATCCCTGGCCTTCCGACGAGGCTCTTCGAACCCTCAAGGGTCGAGGCGCCGGCCGAGCATTGCGAGCGCTGCTGGACTTCCAGCCGCCGTATGGCATTCGCGAGATTGCCGCGCGGGCCAAGGTGCCAATCGGCTCCCTGTCACGAACGGTCGACCTGCTCGACCGCGATGGGCTCATCACCAAAGATGGACGGGGCCCGATCACCGATCTCGACTGGGAGGGAGTCATCCGGCGGTGGGCCAAGGACTACGACGTCACCTCCACGAACCAGGTGAACACCTTTCTGGAGCCAAGGGGCCTCGCAGCGTTGTCTACCAAGCTCGGCAAGCTGAAACGCGGGTACGCGATGACGGGCGCGTTCGCCGCCCAGCGCTTCTCCCCCGTCGCTCCGACTCGCCTCGCAGCGATCTACGTCAACGATGTCATCGGTTGGTCGGAACGGCTAGACCTGCGCCCCGCCGACAGCGGCGCGAACGTCTGGCTCCTCGAGCCCTACGACGACGTGGTCTTCGATCGAACAACGAGCCGGGAAGGCACCGTCTGCGTGAGTCCAACCCAGCTTGCCGTCGACCTTCTCACTGGCCCCGGCCGAGATCCGTCGGAAGGCGAGGAGCTCCTCGCATGGATGAAAGGAAACGAACGTGCCTGGCGAACTCGATGAGCAGTACATCCGCGCGAGGGCCGCGTTGCTCGACGCTGCCGAGGCGTTATCGCCTCACCTCGGTTCGATCATCCTGGTCGGTGCGCAAGCCGTCTACCTCCACACCGGTGCCGCCGAATTGACGGTTGCCGAGTTCACCACCGACGCCGACTTCAGCGTCGAGCCCAGAACCCTCAGCGACACTCCGCTGCTCGG
>JBGTHI010000839.1:0-1611 GCA_041746295.1 Myxococcaceae bacterium | reverse complement strand
TGCACGTCCCCCATCGTGTCCTGTATCGACTCCAGCACCGCGCTCAGGCGTTGTGTTGCCTCCTCCGCCTCGCGCGCCAGCGTGTCATCCACCAGCAACCTGCCGACCGAGCCCTCTCCGCGCCCAAGCCGCTCGGCCACGGCGGCAAAACCCCGCATCCCACGCTCGAGGTCATCGAAAACCGGCTTGATGCGCCGCTGGATCTCTTCCATCAGGACACCGATCGTCTCGGCGGCTGCGCGCTCGCTGCCGGCTTCGATCACCGCGTTCTCCCAATTGAGCGGTGGCCCCTCGCCGCGACTGATGTCGAGATAGGCAGGGCCCGCCACACCGAAGCGACGGCGGATAACAGCCTCAGAATCTGCGCGGATGAACACTTTCGCCTGCTCCTCAATGCGGAGTTCGGCCCGGATACGTTGGTCAGGCTCGACCACGAGGCGGCGAACCGACCCGGCATTGATGCCGAGCACCTCTGCCTGCGACCCCGAACTGAGGCCTGCTACCCCTTCCGGTGGCAGCAACACCGTCAGCGTGGCGGAGGGAAAGAACCATTCATGGAGCGCGCCCCGCTGGAGCAGCGCCCCGAGGAACAGTGCTACGCCCAACAGCACCAGCAAGCCCACTACACGGTCGGTGTGACGGAGTTGGACGCGGGTCTCCTCCCTCATGGTGAGGCCTCCCCTGGCAGGTGCAGGCGGTGGGACGCTGGGAAATCCGCATCCTCCAGCGCACGGCGGGACCGGGTGGACCAGAGCGCGGCGCCACCTCTCGCGCGCACCGGTGCGAGGGCAGCCAGCACCGGATCCAACAGCCGATCGGCGATTTCCATGTCGAGCGGGCTTTCCAGCAATACCAGCGCCGGTTCGCCCAGGAAGGCGCGGGCACATGCGGCCCGGGCAAGGTCAAGGCGGGAGAGTTCGCTTGGCCGCCCTTCCGGCAAGCCATCCAGACCGAACAGGCGGGCCAACGCTTCCGCCTGTTGACGGAGATCAGCTTCCGGTATGCCACCATGATGCAGGCGCGGAAGCAGGATGCCCTCCTCCACGCTCAGATGCGGCAGCCATCCGCCATCGCCAGGAGCAATGCCGATCCGCCCTCGAAGGGTCTCCGCCGCAGGACGCGGTAGTTGCGTCCAGTCCTGCCCAAAGGCGCGGACGCGTCCAGTGGCGAGCGGCGCGACGCCGGTGCAAACCTCAATCAGCATTCGCGCCACGGCGGGGTCAGGGGTAGCCACCACGGCAAGCTCACCGCGCCCAATCCGGAGATCGAGCGGCCGCGGGAGCGGGCGCGAGAGGGTTAGGCCGGCGATCTTGGGTTGGGCGCCCTGAACCTCAAGTACCGGAGTTCCGGCCTCGGTGCTCATGCCACCACCACCGTCAGCAACGCGCTCGCCCCGAGCACGGCGATGAGGCCGCGAACGAAAGCGCGCGGCAGCAGATGGCCCGGTTCCTCTCGTGGGGTGGAGGACATTCCGGTGACCGCCGCGGTCAGTGCGACCAGCACACCAATCACCACCATCTTGACCGCAAACAGCGGGAAGTCGCGCCGGCACTGGTCGGGCTGATCCTGCTGGGCCGCAGTGGCACCGTCAGCGTAGCCGAATACGGGAAG
>JBGTHI010000838.1:0-7436 GCA_041746295.1 Myxococcaceae bacterium | reverse complement strand
GGCAGCCCTGCGCGCCCGTCAGGAGAGCGAAGCGCGCCGTCGCGAAGCGGCGGGGGCGGCCCATGGTGCCAAGGCGCATCATACCGGTCCGGTGACCTTGACCTATTTCGGCTTCAAGCAGGAAGTTGGGGTGGACCGGGTGGTCGTGCGGACTGACGGCCCAGTCACCTTCTCCTTGAGCGACGTGAACGAGAAGACCGGCCACAGGGTGGTTCTCGAGCTTGCCAACACCCGGATCCTGAGCGCCAACAACAAGCGGCCTCTGGATACCTCCTTCTTCGATTCGGCGGTCACCTCCGTGACCCCGCAGGCAGGCCCCGCTCAGAGCGTGCAGATCTCAATTCAGCTTAGGCAGGAAGTTCGGTTTCAGGCGCGGCAAGAGGGGAATGAGCTCTCCGTCGAGTTTCGAGGGCCGTGAACCCGCTTCTAGCGCTCTTGCTCTCCGCATCTTTGGCGGCGACCACCGAGCCGATCGAGCTCGATGCGGCCACGGTCACCTACAACGAGACCGAGGAGATCGCCGAGGCGCGCGGTGCGGCGGTTCTCCGCTCGCCCAACTACGTGATCCGCGCCGACGAGCTCCGCTACAACCGCAAAGATGGACGGGTGAAGGCCAAGGGGCACGTCACCCTGGTCAGCGGTCTGTTCGCCGCGGTGGCCGATGGTGCCGAGGTGGATCTCAACCGGATGGAGGCCGATTTCCAGAACGGCCAAGTGCTGCAGAAGCAGAATGTCGATCCTTGGCTGTTGCGGGAGGCGGTGACCCCGCAAGCCCTGGAGGCAACTGGGGAAAACGCCATGGCGGTCCGCGGCCGACACATCCGGCGGGTGGAGGAGGGAGGTGAGACCCGCTTCCTGGTGGACGGCATCGCCCTGGTGCCCTGCTACTGCAAGCTGGAGGGCGGGGTCGACTGGCAGATCCGCTCTGCTCACGCCTCGGTAAAGCCCGGCGGCCGTGCGCATCTGTCCTGGCCGGTGATCTACGTGGGCAAGGCGCCGGTCTTCGCCTTCCCCTATCTGGCCATCCCACTGAAGAACCGGGCCACCGGGTTGCTGATCCCCAGCCCCAACTTCGCAGGGCAGAGCGGAACCCATGTCACACTCCCGTTCTTCCTCACTTTGGGACAGAGCCACGACCTCACCTTCACCCCGGAGTATTTCTTTGGCGCCACCACCCTGAGGCCGGCGGGCGTGAAGGGAGCCCGGCTGATGACCGAATGGAACTACGCGCCCACTCCCGGGATCCGCGGGAAGATGACGTTAGACCTGCTGAACGACCGCCTGCCGACCCGCAGCCCTCTCGACGCCACCTACCCCACCGCCGAGCAGCGGGAGAGCCTGGGACTGCCCAGCGCGCGCGGGCTGCGCGGTCAGTGGATATGGCAGCACCGGCAGGAGCTGGGGAAGGGCTTCTACGATTTCGTCGACGCGTCGATCGCCAGTGACGGCTTCCTCTACCGGGATCTGGTCACCGATGTGGTGGCGCAGATCCGCGGCTATACCCGCTCCACGGCGGCGGTCTACCACCGCACCGACGACAGCTACGTGGGGCTGGACCTGACGTTGAGGCAGGACGTCACCAGCGGTTACCGGATCGACGGAAGCACTCCGCAGAGCGGTTTCCCGCAAGGCCCCCGGGTCTTCCAAAGGTTCCCGGCGCTGAGCGCGGCGCTGCCCGAGCGGAGGCTGTGGGGCCCCCTCCGGGTGAGCCTGGACGCGGAGCTGGCCCGGTTCTCGCCATTGTCGCAGAGGCTCGGCGACGAAGGTGCGAACGGGATCTTCGACTTTTCCAATGTGGCGGTAGCGACCGATCCCACGCAAGGGGATGGGGTCTTCCAACCCCGAGCGGCCGGTGCCTCGCTGGGGACCGGCGAGCGGGAGGCGACCGAGCGGCTCGATCTCCGCCCCCGCTTCTCTCTCACGGCACCGCTGGGGAGGTTCGCCAAGGCGATGCCCTACCTGGCCTATCGACAGACGATCTACCACGGCGAGCTCGCCGGCGCCTTCGCCCACCGCGGCTATCCCCTGGCAGGTATCTCGGTGGAGAGTGAGCTGTCGCGCCGGTTCGGATCCACGGAAGAAGGCCTCCGCCACTCGGTCGTTCCCTTCGCCGAGCTCCGCTGGGCACCGGCGCCCTTTGGACGCGCGCCGCATCTGTACGACGAGCGCGATGTGGCAGTGCCCGAGGACGGACTGCTCCAGGCGGTGATGGAGCTCAGGCAGGCGCTGTTCAGGAAGCGCGGGCAGGAGGCGCGGGAGCTCCTGGGTTTGCACCTGGGTCAGTCTTTCGATTTGCGCCCGCGACGACCTGAGGGGACGCTCAATCCGGAGACCCACGGGGTGGAGAGCTATGCCCGTCTACGGCTGTCGGCGGGACCTGCCGCGCTGGATCTCGATGGCCGCTACGACCTTCCCAATCAACGGCTGTCCTTGATGATCGCGCGCGGAAACGTCGTCGCGGGCCGGCGAACGTCTTTCTATGCCGAGTACCTCAACCTCTGGGGCCAGGGCTCGTTCTCGCTGCGGAGAACGCTCGACTCACTGGTGGGGCCGGCCGCCGCGGTCGGCGAAGCCCCCGGCAATGTCCTGCGAACCCAGACTTTGCGGATGGGAGTGCAGACCGGGGTGGGGCCCTGGGGCTTCGGATACAGCGCGCTCCTCAATCCAAGGCCACTGACCGATCTGCCGATGCCACAATACGTGGTGGCGGAGCAACTCCTGCAGATAAGCTATACACCGCCATGTCGTTGCTTCACGGCGGGGCTCTACGCAGTCACGCGAGGCCCCCCCGACCGCGCTATCAATCGGGATTACGGATTTAATTTCACAATTGCAAGATTGGGCTCGACCGGAATTCACAAGTGAATTCACTCAACCGCTTGCGCGACACCGGTCCTCTGTTAGTTACTGTTGGCTCAGCGGCGTTTCGTTGCAGCTCGAACTACTTCATCAGAGAGAAACGTGTCCGACATTGGAAAGCGGCTTGGCCAGCGCATACGAGAGCTTCGTACGCAGCGGCCCGAACGGTGGACCCAGGAAGACCTCGCTGAACGGGCGAAGATCAGCGTCTCGTTCTTGTCGATGATCGAGCGAGGAGAACGCATCGCGCACGTGGAGACGTTGGTGGCGCTGTCGCAGGCGCTGGGGGTCAGCCTGGCCGAGATGTTTGCCGGCCTGGATCAGGTCTCGGGCCAGGATGAGGATCTGATCCGGCCCCTGTCCGACTTCGCGCGTGCCAGGCGGCTCACCGCGGACGACATGGAGCGACTGCTCGGTGTCGCGCGCGCGATGTTTACGCCGCAGCAGACCGGAACCTAGGTCTCTAGAACCGGAGCGCTAACAGCGACTCGGCATTCACGTACCGGCCGGCCAGCTTGACGCCCCAGTGCAGATGCGGCCCGGTCACCCGGCCGGTGCTCCCGACCTTGCCCAGGCGATCTCCCCGCCTCACCCGGTCGCCGGGCTTTACGGCGGCCTCGGAGAGGTGGAAGTAAAGTGTGTAGAGATCCGCGCCGTGAAACAGCACCACGGTGTTCCCCGAGGCGTAGCAGCTTCGGACCATCACCACCTCGCCATCATTCGCCGCGTCGATCGGCGCGCCGACCGCCCCGTCGAGATCCGTTCCCAGGTGTTGACTCTTCTGCTGTCCGTTGAAGAGCCGCCGATCGCCGAAGTGCGCGGTGATCGCCGCCCGACGCGGCCAGCTGAAGGCATGGGTGAAACGGGGTGACGAAAAGGGACGGACGAAGAGCTGCTTGAAGGCCTTGCGGTCCTCCGCCATCCACTTCCGGACCTTGGGGGGCGGTTTCACGAATTTGCGATCCACGGTGAGGGTTCGCGCCGGGAAAGCAGGATCCAGCAGCGCTATCTCACCCGCCAACAGCGCTCGTCGCTTCTCCCTGCCGGGCAGCTCCACCCTGATTGGGAGCCTCCCTGGTTTGAGATCGACCGAGAGTGCGACCAGCGCCCGGTACTGCTTCCCCCAGGCGAAGAAGTGGAGCGGATCGCTCCCCGCCGTGCCCACCGGCGCCGTGGAACTCCCCTCTACGGTGAGCAGCAAAGTGTCCCCCGGCTTGGCCTCGCCCGGTGCGATTTCGAGTCTGGGACCCCGGCCGGCCCCGTGCGCCCCGTAGGCTCCATAGGCCGGAGACGAGAGCAGAAAGACGAGGCTCCACAAGCTTCCGAGTCTGGACGGGAAGAGGCGCACGAATGACGGACCTTAGCAGCCCTGCTCGCTTGACGCCCCCAAACGCCGCCGTTAGTTTCGCGCGCTCTTTGGCTTCCACGAAAGGCTGCACGCGATGAAGGTGTTGGTTTCGGATGACCTCTCCAATGAAGGCGTGGAGATCCTCCGCCGAGGCAGGGGGCTGACGGTCGATGTGAAGGTGGGACTGAAGCCGGCCGAGCTGAAGGCGATCATCGGCGAGTACGACGGCCTGGCGGTTCGCAGCGCAACCAAGGTGACCGCGGAGATCCTGGAGGCGGGCAAGAATCTCAAGATCATCGGGCGCGCGGGCGTCGGCGTGGACAACGTCGATCTCGAGGCGGCCAATCGCCGCGGCGTGGTGGTGATGAATACCCCGGGCGGGAACACCATCACCGTGGCCGAGCTGACCATCGCGATGATGGGGGCGATCTCGCGCCACATCCCCCAAGCCACAGCCAGCGTCAAGGCGGGAAAGTGGGAGAAGAAGAAGTTCCAGGGGCGCGAGCTGTTCAACAAGACGCTCGGCGTCATCGGAATCGGCAACATCGGTTCCGCCGTGGTGGAGCGCTGCCTGGGCATGAAGATGAGGGTTGTGGCCTACGACCCGTTCATCAGCGCTGAGGCGGCCAAGGCCCTGGGCTGCGAGCTGATGTCGCTGGACGAGGTCTACAAGCGCTCCGACTATCTCTCGGTTCACGTCCCCCTGAACGAGCAGACCAAGAATCTAATCAACAAAGAGGCCTTCACTAAGATGAAGAAGGGCGCGTTACTGGTGAACTGCGCCCGCGGAGGTATCGTGGACGAGGCGGCGCTCCACGACGCGCTCGCCTCCGGTCACCTGGGGGGAGCGGCCTTCGACGTCTTCGCGAACGAGCCGGTGAGCCTAGACCATCCGCTCCTCAAGTTGGACAACGTCATCTGCACGCCGCACCTAGGCGCGTCGACCGAAGAGGCGCAGAGCAACGTGGCGTTGGCGCTGGCGGAGCAGATGGTCGATTTCTTCGACCACGGCGTCATTCGCAACGCGATCAACGTGCCGTCGGTGCCGCGCGAGCAGCTCGAGCAGCTGGGCCCCTGGCTCAATCTGGCCCAGAAGCTTGGGGCATTGGCGGGTCAGCTCTCTCCTGAGGGTGTGACCACGGTCGAGGTGGGGGTGAGCGGCGAGCTCTCTTTGCAGCCCACCAAGCCGATCGCGGTGCAGGCGCTCAAGGGGCTCCTATCGCAGGTCTGGGGCGAGAGCGTGAACGAGGTCAACGCGCCGGTTCTGGCCAAGGAGCGGGGCATCACCGTCGTGGAGCAGAAGCGGGGTAGCCTGGACAACTTCGCCTCCACTCTAACCCTCAAGATCAAGGGCAGCTCGGAGGTGCATGTCGAAGGGACGCTGTTCGGCCGCCGTGATCTCAGAATCGTCAAGGTCAACCAGTTCGACATCGAGGCGGTGCCTTCGGGCCACCTGATCGCCGTACAAAATAGGGACGTGCCGGGGATCGTGGGCAAGATCGGCAGCCTGCTGGGCGAGTCGGGAGTCAACATCGGCAGCATCTCTCTCTCCCGTCAGGGAGAGCAGGCCTTTTCGCTAATTAATGTCGACAGCGAGCCTAAGCCGGAGGTGTTGGAAGCGCTCCGGGCGATCCCGGGATTGCAATCGGTTCGACACATCCGACTCTAGAACCGAGGGGGGGCGGTGCTTAGCTTTACATCGGCCCCTTTCTTTGGAGGATGAGACCGTGCCGCGTACCTATAGCTACGACCACTACAAGGTCCCGCAAGCAGACCCCAACAGTGGCCTGGAAGAGAGCACCTCGAAGTCGAAGCGATCCCGGGCAAGGCCTCGCTCCGGGCCGGGAGAGATCCACTACGGCCAGAGCCACGCGGAGACGGTGGCACGCGCCAAGGCGCATCGGAACGAAGCGGTGGCTCAATCCGCGCAGCCGGAAGTACCGCCCGCCAGCGCTGCGGCGTCCGTGAAGGGGCCGCCGAACGATCCGGTACCCCGCAGTGCGCGGCCAGCCTCCGATGACTTGAGGGGGCTGTGGGCGGAGGTGGAGGGCAGTGTCGAGTTGATGGGAAGCGCGTTCCGCGACCTTCGGCAAGGGACAGTCCGGCTCCTCCGGGTGCCGCTTGATGCCATTCGGATCGCTCGCCAGCATCGGCCGGGGTATGGGGTCTGGTCGCGGGCATAGCGTCGGTGCGACTGACGCTGGTTTCGTACAACATCCACTCCGGCATCGGATCCGACGGCCGGTTCGATCTAAGGCGCACCGCCCAGGTGATTCAGGGGCTGCAGCCGGATCTGGTGGCGCTTCAGGAGGTGGGCCACCAGCGGGATCCCGCGCCGATGGAAGATCCATCGAACTTCCTGGCCGAAGCGCTGGGAATGCGGATGGCGTTCGGCCCCAACGTGGTGCGAGGCCGCCTCCGCTATGGGAACGCCGTCCTCAGCCGCCTGCCGATCATCGGCTTCCGCAACTATGATCTGTCGGTGAAGGGGCGGGAGCCCCGGGGCGCCCTCCGGTGCGACATCGACTTGGGGACCGAACAGTCCCTACACCTGTTCTCGGCCCATCTAGGGCTCTCGGGCGCCGAGCGGCGAGCCCAGGAGACGTTGCTGCTCTCAGCGGATATCCTCAAGGACACCGCGCGCGCCTACCCGGTGGTGGTCTGCGGCGACTTCAATTACTGGCGTGACGGGCCGGTTGATGCCCTGGTGCGATCCTCGATGCGGGATGTGGAGCATGTCCTGCGGTCGCGCTCCGGACGGACCTATCCGGCTCGCTTTCCCCTGTTTCGTCTGGATCGTGTCTTCGTGGATGACGGCATCCGGCCGGTGGGTTTGAGCGTCTGTCGCACGCCCCTTGCTCGCCGCGCTTCGGACCATCTTCCGCTGGTTTTCAGCTTTGAAGCGCCGGTGGAAGTCCCACACAAAGAGGCGGCGCCGGTCCGGCTGGTGGGTGGTAGGTTACCGGAATGACCAAGTGGGCGGGACCGGAGGGTCGGGAGGAGCCGCGAAACGCCGGTCTGGCGGCGCAGGTGGGCAGAATCGCGGACGGCATCGCGCGCCTGCTGGGTCAGCACTTCGCGCTGGCCCGGCTGGAGATCGCGGAGGACGCACGGCGGATGGGGAAGGGTGCCGCGGGCGTCGCGGTCTTCGTTCCTTTCCTGCTCCTGGGATATGGCTTCCTCTGCGCCGCCCTGACCGCCTGGCTCGCCGATGCCGTCCCACTTCCCG
>JBGTHI010000837.1:0-4477 GCA_041746295.1 Myxococcaceae bacterium | reverse complement strand
CATTTCTGGCGCTGCGCCGATTCGGAGCCGATTCGGCCTACACGCGAGGTGCGTCGCCGGTACGGGCTCAAATCGCTCATCTCCTGGCTCGACTGAATCCGCAGGAGCAGTACGCCTTCGGGTCGGCGCTCTACCAGGCGCTCCGCCAGGCATGGAGCGAGAATCGCGTCAGAATTGACAATTCTCAGTTGGAGTTGGAACGGGCGCTGCGTTCGGAGGTCGAAAACCTACAGAGCGAGATCAGGCGGGCGCGGGGCGACTTTCTCATCGAAAGACTCGCAACGGGGTTGCCCGTCGACTCTTTGCGCAACCACGTCGCTGCATTCATCAAGGAACCAGTGACTTTCGTCCCTCACCCAATGGACCCGCTCCTGCGGCTGAGAACGGCCGAGGCCGATCTCAGAACGGACTTCGGAAGGCTCACGCTATCCCAGCAGATTGCTTTTGGTGAGGCGCTCGAACTGGCTCTTACCCATGCAGCTCTTCAGGCTCCTCGGCACGGTCCCGACGACGTGGGCAGTCTCGAGGTACTGCGATCGTTCGTGAACGAAAGACTCTCGGAGTTGCACGCACACCACGCGCACATCCCCGCCTTGACGTCTGAGCGCGCGGGGTTCACCGCAGGAAGCCCTGGGCCCACTGCCGCTGCAGCCGCCGCGCAACTGGGGCTTGCGATAGGCCAGTCGACGTAGGTTCAGAAAGGGGGCGCCTTGATCCCCTCCGTTAGCTCAAGGGTCTTGCTTCGGCGAGGAGCATCGCCGGTATGCCGTCCTGGATCGGGTAGACCAGGCGGCACGGCCTGCAGCGGACTTCGCTGCGCGCTTCGTCCCACTCCAGATCGGAGCTCGCGCCTCGACATTGCGGGCAGGCGAGCACCGCCTTGAGGGGCTCCAAATCGTTGGGTGCTGCCGAGGGCGGGGGGGGCGTCCCAAACGCCCCGATCAGGGCGGTCGAGCTGTGACGCTTGGGATCACCCGCCACCGCGACCTTCCCCCCATAGGCGCGCACCGCATCCGCCTCCGGCACCGTCTCTGGAGTGTAGTCGGTCCCCTTGATCTGCAGATCCGGCTTGAGCTCGGAGATCAGCGCCCTCACGTCCGGCTCATCGAAGATCACCACGAAGTCGACACAGCCCAGCGCGGCGATCACCTCCGCCCTTTCCGCCTCGGAAACGACCGGACGGTTCGAACCCTTGTAGGCGCGCGTCGAGCGATCGCTGTTGACCGCCACCACTAGGAGATCGGCCATCGTTCCTGCCTCCTCCAAATAACGGACGTGACCCACGTGGAGCAGATCGAACACGCCATTGGCCAACGCGACCGTTCGTCCCTGCGCCCGCAGCGGCGCCAGGCACTCCAGCAGCTCCGCTTGACCCAAGATCTTGTCCGCTGCGCTCATCGCGCCTCTCCCCTTTCGAGCTCACGCTCGAGCTCTTCTTGAGACACCGTGGCGGTTCCCTGTTTCTGCACGACTCGAGCCCCAGCCGCGTTTGCCAGCTGGGCCGCCTCGAGAAGCCCCCCTCCCGCGGCCAGGCTCAAGGTTAGGGCGGCGATCACCGTATCGCCCGCACCGGTCACATCGACCGCCTCTTGCGCGCCGTGGACATCGATCCAGTCCACCCTTCCCTTGGGTTGAAACAACGCCATCCCATTCTTCCCGCGGGTCACCAGCAGCGCACGAGAGCGCAAGAGCTTCTGCCCCGCTTGCCCCGCTCGCAAAAGCTCCGCCCTGGAGGTGACCGGCAACCCGGTGAGCGCCTGAAGCTCGGGCTCGTTCGGCTTGCAGACCGTGAGCCCGGTGAGCGAACGGAGGGCGTAGCGCGAGTCGGCACAGACCGTCATCCCATCCGCGGCGAGCTTTCGCAACAGGAGCCGCAGCTCTTCGCAGATCACCCCTGCACCGTAGTCGGAGACTAGGATCGCGTCACACCGCTTGGCCTCCTGCGCCACGCGCTCACGGAGAGCGCGGCGGATCGAGCTGGAAGGCGATGGAGCCGAAGTGTCCAGCCGAAGCATCTGCTGGCGGGTGGTGCTGATCCCTCCGGCCAGGATACGGGTCTTGGTCTCGGTCACCCCTCCCGGCCCCTTGACAGCCTTGAGCACCACCCCCAGAGCGCGACAGCGCTCCTCCAGCCGAGCACCCATCTCGTCGCGACCGAGCAGGCCGATGGCGGTGGCCCTTCCGCCCAGGCTCCGGACGTTGGCGGCGGCGTTGGCCGCTCCGCCCGGCTGCACCTCGGAGCTCTCGTAGCGGACCACCAGGACAGGGGCCTCCCGGGAGACCCGCTCGGTCTGCCCGTAGATGTAGTGGTCTGCGACCAGATCCCCCAGCACGAGCACGCGCCGGCGGGAGAAGGCCTGGGTGAGAGGGATCAGACTCGTCAGGCTGGGCGGGCTCCGATCGTGGGACATGACGCTGACCTTCTCCCACGCCATCCAAAGCCTAGACAAGCGGCGGCGCTGCCCCTTCACATCCGGCGCACCGGACTGGGGTACTGCGCCACCAAAGGATCGGAGGTTAAAAGAGAGATCCCCTCCACCATCGCCTGCGCGACAAGGATTCGATCGAATGGATCCTTGTGGATCGGTGGCAACCCGTCGGTCGCGGCGGCGTGCTCGCTGGTGATCGCGAGCTCCTCGTATCCATTGTCCATCAACCCGCGGCGCAACAGTCGTGGATCCACCTGGAAATCGGCCCGTCCGAGGCCCCGCTTGATCGCGACCTCCCAGATGCTGGCCGAGCTAAACATCAGGTCATTTTCAGGGTCTTCGAGCAGCGCACGCGCGGCCACGGACAACCGCTCGGGCTGCGCGGCCGCCCAAAGCAGGAGATGGGTGTCCAGTAGCAGCTTCACGCGCCATCGCCGAACAATTGCCCAATCTCGATGCCGCCCATCTGGTCGAAGTCCTCGGGCACCGAGAACTGCCCCGACATGAAGCCGACCCGACGAGTCTGCTCAGCGGTGGGCGCGTCCAGCGGGACCACCTTGACTAGGGGTTTCCCGGCTCGAGCGATGACGAACGGCTCGCCTCGGGCGGCTCGCTCCACCAGTCGAGAGAGATGGGTCTTCGCTTCATGGATGTTGATGATTTGCATCGTCGTTCCAGATTAAACTAAGTTCTCTGAGTCTAGTCCCAATTTAATGGGAGCGCAACGGTCCCCCAGCGCCGCGTTCAAGGTCTCCTCGCCCGAGAGAATCTCGGTCTCCATGACCAATGAAAGTGCCTGAAAATCCGAGGGTAGCCGGACTCTGTCCCGACGGATGGGGCACGAAGCGGGGATCCGGTCAGGTCTTCTGATCCGAGATCAGCGCGGACTCAAGGGCGGCTGTTCCGGAAACGACCTCCGTCTCCATCTCCAAGCCCCAGGCGTTGAGCGCAACGGGAAGCCGGGTCTGATCCTTCTCGGTGGTGAGGACAAGCGCGTTGGCCCGCGTGGCCTCCCGGCGGATCGTCTCCACCTCCTCCGGTGTGAAGATATGATGATCGGCGAAGGAAAAGTGGCACACCACTTTCGCCCCCAGCGACTCGATCTGCCTCTGGAAAGAAGAGGGCCGCGCGATTCCAGAGACCGCCACCACGCGAAGGTCTTTGAGAGCGGCCAGCACCATCCGTTCCCCCCCGCTCAGGCGCGCGCCAACGGACCGGTAGGTGGCTCGAACAATAGGCCCGCGGAATGGAGGAAGCGGAGCGGCGGGAGTGCCCTCCGCCACTCGAACCCAGAGCAGTTGGGCGCGACCTAGAGCAGAGGTCGGCTCGCGCAAAGGCCCACGCGGCAGCAGGTGGCCGTTCCCCAACCCGACGGCTTCATCGACGGTAACGATCTCGAGGTCCCGCTCGAGGGCGCGGTGCTGGAAGCCGTCGTCCAGCAGCACCACCTGCGCGCCGGACTCATCCCGCGCCCTCCGGCAGAGGCTCACTCGATCTCTTCCCACCCAGACCACCGCGCCCGGGCATTTCCTGGAGATGAGCAACGGCTCGTCGCCGACCTCGGCCGCCGTCACCGCGCTCGCCGAAGTGAACGAACGCTCGGCACGAGAGGCTCGACCATATCCCCGCGAGACCACCGCCACCTGCAACCCCTGGGAGAGCAGCTGACGGGCGAGGCAGATCACCGCGGGGGTCTTGCCGGTTCCGCCCACGTTGATGTCGCCGACCGAGATCACCCGAACCCCATCGACCCTCCGGCTCTCAAGGAGCCCTTTCTCGTAGAGCCAGCCGCGCGCCCGCACCCCCGCGCCGAAGAGCACCTCCGCCGCCCTGAGCGCCCAACGGAGGGGCCCGGCGATGGCCTTCTCCTGCCGTCCGTACCAAAGCCCCTGCCAGTCCACCCGATCTCCCGCGACCTTTGGTTCAAAAACATCGAATATCGATGTTTTTGAACCAAAGGTCTGCCTCAATCCGTTTTTTGATCGCACAGTGAGCAGTAGAGCAGCGCGAGCCGCTCCGCCTCCCGCTCCAGCCCCAGGGCGGGCCGA
>JBGTHI010000836.1:0-9252 GCA_041746295.1 Myxococcaceae bacterium | reverse complement strand
GCAGATTCCGACGCCGGTGGAGGGGACTCTTTCGCCGTGGTGGACGACTCTTTCGCACGGATGACGGACCCTTCCGGTAATCACTGCGACCCGTACGGGTTGGTGGGTGAGTCTGACGACTTGGTGGGTGACTCTGACGATTTGATGTGCGACTCTGACGACTTGGTGGCTGACCCAGGCGCATTGCTGTCTGACTATGACGACTTGGTGGGCGAGGCTGACGACATTCTGTCAGCTCCTTCACCGGTGTGTCGGAGGCTGCCGGCTCTGTGGGGCCTTCTGTCGACTTGGTGGCTGACTCATTCGCCGCTCTGTGTGAGTCTGACGCGGTGGTGGCCGAGTCTGGCGACTTTCGAGTGGATCCTGGCGGGACGGTGGGAGACTCGGCCGGTTAGGTGGCGGTCTCGGTCGAGAATGTGGGGACTTCAGATGACTTGGTGAGCCCCCCTGACAAACTTCTGCGTGGCCCGGACAAGTTGGTGGCTGTCCTCTCCAGAGTTCACTCTGTCACTTTCATTATCACACGACTCTCCGATGATCGTCACGCTGTCTTTGTCGCCGCGCTGCGTGAGGCTGTCGAAGTTGTGGCTCACCGGGACGAGTTGCTGTGCGACCCTGACAAGAGTGTAGCGGACGCGGTGAAATGCATTTCAGGCGCGAGCGGGACTAGTTACGCAGGAGTTCTGTCGCAACTCGGATGGCGCACGGCCATTTCGCGACAAACCATCCGAGGGCGTCCATCGTATCCCCTTTACCTCTCTGCGCGTACCCGGGCCACCTCGCGTGGACTGCGATTCGGAATGGCACGCCTGATGCTTCCTACCTAGAACCTCTCCACGTGGGCAGGATGCGAAGACGGGCCACTTCACCTCGGTGAAGGAGGCGCAACGGCATCCGAGCACGCAAGTGGTGCAGCGGGTGCCGAAGCCGGGGTAGAGCGGCACGGAGAAGAAGTAGAGGAGGATTGCAAGCCCGGACCAGCCCAGTTGTTGGCCCGGGAGGGGGGACCGCTTCAGAATGCACTTACGAAGTTGAACTCGTCACGAATACTAGCCAGGCGCGAGGTTCATGTCCTTCGACAGCCAACTCGTCGACTCGCGATCGCCCCGGGATTGAAGCGTATGACGATATATCCGTGTGCCTTGCTTGTTCAGGAGCTCGAAACCCTCGGCTAGAGCATACCTAATGAGCGCGGCCTCGGTAATATCTAGAGCTCGCTCGGCCTGCTGACCAGGCTTGGTCAGTAGCTCTCCGATCAGGACCACGCGGTATCCAGAGGGGGCCTTTTTTATGCCATTCATCAGGCGTGCATTGTTGAACTGTTGCATCACTCGTTTGCTGATGCTTTGGGCTCGACCCACGTATAGCGGCGCTACAAGCTGCCCGTGTTGCCGAGCAAAGATGTAAACCCCAGGGCAGTCGGGTAGGATCTCAGGTTTACGGATAAAATATGTATAACCCCAGCGCTGTCCGTTGATCAAAGCGACCGGAGCGTACCATCTCAAGTGGAGGTCCATGCTCTCGCCCCTTTTGACAGTATCCTGAACAAAGCCAGCAGCCTAACATGAGACCTTTATCCCGCTCTGACGCCCTGTAGAGTGTCGAGCGTAGGACCGTCGACTGTTCTTGCTATAAGGAAACTCAGACATCGCGTCTGGGTGAACCAAGTGACGAGCACCAAGATAGTGGATCTCGGAGCCCTAAGCCCGGAAATCATTTAGGAATTCAGACGCCGGCTCGACGCCCGTAACCAACAAATGATCCCGGGCGCGAGTGCATGCCACATACAGGAGCTGGCGTTCGGTATTGTAGACGTCTTCCAGATCCGACTCGTCAGTGACGGACTCGATTCTGGATTGAAGCGGCAGAACGTCGTCATCGCAGGCCGCGACGACAACCGCCTTAAACTCGAGTCCCTTCGCCTGATGCATCGGCATCAAAGGCACCTTCCCACGTTCCGGATCGGTGCCAGCCGCGGGTACGGTCACTGCGAGCCCCGCCAGGGCGACCGCTATCTTCGCTCGATCTGCCTGACTTTCCGACCTCACAAAGACGCCGATTTCATCGGGTGCGATACCCTCGCCGGTACGTTGCCGGAGCCATGCAGCGACGACGTCAGCCTCGGCATCCGGTGATTCCACGACCCGCACATCCGGCTGCGGCCCATTGAAGACGGACACTGCTCCCCGGCGATCCTCGACGTTGCCATCCACGTCCGCCAATTCAGGCCCCAGCAGACGGTCCGTCTGGCGGCGGATCTGATGGGATGTCCGGTAGTTGATCCTGAGAGTCGACGACCGGCCCCGCACGTCTACCCCGAGGGATTTCCAGGAGAATGGGGTCTGGAAGATGCGCTGACCCAGGTCTCCCGCAAAGAACAGGGCGTCCGGGCGATTTCCCGCCAGTGCGGCCAGGAAACGGAGTTGGGGGACATTCACATCCTGAGCTTCATCGACCACAATGAAATCATACGGAGGAGTACCGCTGCTTCCGACCTCTTCAGTGATCGCGGCCAGGATCATGCCCGTGGTAAACATCCCGCCGTCCCGAAGCCGCTGCTGCGCCTGTTCGAAGATCTTCCAGAGCTGCTGCCGCTGCTTCTCGCCAAGGCGAGTCTTCCGGCCCAATCTGGCGACATTGCGATACTGCTCCCAGGTCGTAAGGTGCCACGCGTCCACGACATCGGTCCACTCCTGAATCAGGAACCGGTCGGAGAATCCGTGGCCACCGACTTCCTTGGAGATCGAGCCCAGGAGAGACTGCATCATCCCGACCGTGGCGATGCGAGGAGTGCCGAAGCTCTTCTCGTAGAGACTGATGGCGACATCGTCGATGGGGGCAACCACGACGCGCTCACCCAATCCGGTATCGTTGCCGGTGAGCCTGCGAAGCTTCTGCTGGAGCAACCGGGCCAGGGTCACCGAAAAGGTGGTGAGCAGCACCCGTGCGTCTGGATGGCGGCGGGCCAGCGCTACCGCGCGATGGAGGGCAACCACCGTCTTGCCGGTTCCGGCCGTCCCGGCCACTCTGGCCGGACCACCGAAGCGCCGCTCCACCAGTTCCCGTTGCGCCGGATGAAGGAAAACCGACCACTTCTCCCAGGGGTACGCCAGGGCCTGCTCCAGCTCCTCCCGATTCTCCATGACGCGGAAACGCCGCTGCGCATCGGGATGCGCAAAGGGATCGGTAGCGGACGCCGCCATCGAGACGACCGCGGGCTTTCCTCCGGTGGCCAGCTCCAGCAGCGCCTCGGCGGCCTCTCGGGGCAGGTGATCAGCGAGCTGTAGAAGGGAGTCTTCCGTGGCCCCCTGGACATCGGCGATCCATTCCTCCGGAACGCCATAGGTGAACAACTGATCCTTGGGCACATGTGCGAAGAGCGCCGGCTTTGCAACGGGTGCGGCGGGTCGAGGCTGGCCCGAGGGAACGGAGACAGGAATCGGGATCTCGACAACGGTCTCCCGGATCTCCACCAGCTGGGCCGCACCGGTCTTCGGGTGGACCTCTAGCTTGCGGCGTTCGGCCCAGTCGTAGGCTTTGTCGTGGTGGCCCACGTAGCAGAGAAGGAGGGAGCCGTCGGTGCGATGGACTATGATCCGGACATCCCGGCTCACCCTGACCGACCAGAACCGCTTGTCGCGGGCACGGTCCAGCCTGTGGAACGAAAGCCCGGGCGCGGCCGGGTTCACCTGCAGATCAATGGCCGTCATCTTGACGGCCTTCTGTTCGTCGCCGGTAAGACGGGCGAGACTGTCGGTGAACGTGTCGGCGATACGGAAATCCATCTCAAGCTTCTATGGCGACGCGTAAGGCAATCTGAGTGGCGACGGCCGCATACAGGTCCACAGGTACTTCAGGCGCATGAATCGAGACGATTAGCGTATACGGCGCAGCCTTGTCATACCGCTCGAGACGTGTGCGAGTTTTCCACCAGCCGAGCGCTGGATACACAGCTAGTACACCACGGCTCGCGAGATCAGCGGCAGAGCCTCGCCAGATGTCGGAATGCAACGAGCCTCTATGGCGTGTCTGTTTCCCAATGAGCCACTGAGGATCGTCGCCACCAGTACGGCTACCTTCTTCCTCATTGCGCGCGGCTCGATTCACGCGGCTCCGGAACTCGTTGAGGGACTCTCCCGGCCGTTTCACATCAAAGCGAAGACCATGTGATTCATAACGATACCGCGAGCGTCCACGTGCCGAAGGATTCGGCTCGATAAAATAGGACAGGGTCACTCGCATCTCGACAGTAGTTGCTCCCAGAGCCTCAAGCTCGGGCAGTGGCCACGGTAGGCGATGGAGCTGCATGTCCCTCAGCGTGGCCTCCTTACTGCCCACTCGTGCAAATGGCCTGAGCCGCTCCTCAACGATCATCGCTAATGAATCGGAAGCGCTCCACTTGGCCCGACCCAGATCGGGTACTCCAAAGCCGCAGTGCCTCACTAGGCGTTCGTAATCGCTCTTAGTCGGGGCGTGGCCTCCCGGGAGAAACATCCGTCGCATCTCATCGGTCCACCTTGCCGAGTGAACTAGCAGGCCACGAATTGACTCAGGCCTGAGGCTCGGATAGCTAGCCATCAATTCGGCAGCCATGCCACTGGCGAGCGCAGTCGCCGCGCTGGTCGCCCAAGTCGTTGTAAATGGACGTACGTCTGGTTGATGCGAAGTAGTGAGCAAACTCAAGCTGGCCATCGTATAGGCTCCCAGGGTGTCTCGACCGAGATTGCCCCCCTCGAGCATGAGATCCGGCTTCAGTGGCCATTGCGCTTGCCAGGTGGACGACGTCGTACTGAAAGGACTGAGGCCGCCGATGGTCGCTACCGGCTGGTACCCTTCAGCCTCCGGCTCGGTAATGTTGATGAGATCTGTGTAGGCTCCCACTGTCAGCGCGTTCCAAGCCTGACCAGGGTCATGGATGCTATCCGTGGTGTTGCTATCGGGGTAATCCGTCCAAGCGCTTGGGTCGGCATTTCCTCCCGCCACCACCAGTAAGCGAGGGGTCGTACCCTCCGCGTCCGCGTCTGACGCAAGGCCATCAATGGTGGCGGACCAGGCCGAAGGCCGCCCCCGATCTCTGCCATCGCGAGACGTAACCGCAAGGGCGAACGCGCGCGTTCTCCTGGGCGCGGCAATCTCCGGGCGCGCAACCGCCTCCGCTGTGAGGTACCCATGATGCTGAGCGTCCCCTGCGTTGTCTCCATCGTGCCGCAAGAGCTTCACTGACTCGAGTCGATGGCTGACTTCGATCCGGTCTTCTCGCTCAAGCGCCCTGGTCAGATCGCCGACCAGCGCAAGGCCAGCCATCTCAGTACCGTGCCCATGCCCATCGGCTGAACCCCACCCGGGCTCAACGGTATGGAGATCCACCTCCGCAAGGGCCGGGGAGATCAGAGGGTGGCCTCTGTTGACCCCCGTATCAAGGACACAAACATGCGGTATTGCAGGGCCGCCAGGAGCGAACTGAATGCGCCCGAGGAGGTCGTCAAGCCATTCGTGCTGTTCCTCTGGTGGAAGAGAGTCGAAGAACTCAGCCGTCTCCTTCGCGGCTCTTAGCTCCGCCACTAGGTTGAGGAGCAACACCGAGCGCTTCATCTGCGCCGGAGAAGCGTAGGCGAGCACTACCGTCCGCTCGGGGAATGTCACCTCCCCAGTGGCAACTCGTATGTCTTGTCCAGATGCGGTTGCTCGGAAAGCCTGGACGATTCCCTCCCGATTACCTCGGATTGGCAGCCACACCTCCCACCACATCGCCTGGCTGTCTCGAGTCGGAAAGACGGATGGGGCGTCGGTCCACAAGGCGCGGAGGGTCGCGGCACGAATCTCCCTGATCGTGTCAACAAGCGGTCTGTGGTCGAGCGACCTGTTTCTGGCTCCGCGGCGTTCACTGAGGTAGTCATGAATCAGGTTTTCGAAGTGTCCCAGCTTCCCCTGCGGCACGAATACCGTGGCAAAGGTCGACTCACCCTCCTGCCGTACGTTTAGAAGCTCGATGCCTGACCGTTCTCGAGCCAGACTCTCGAATGCTAGTTCAACGTCGGGGAAGCCTTCAAACTCGATCTGCAGGCCGAGGTCGCTTTCGGCCTCTGCCGCTCCTTCTCTGAGGTCTGTCAGCGGGCGCAGTGCCTCGAGCTGCCTAAGAAGCGCGCGCCCGTGGGTCGCACGATTGCGTGGAGGGATGGATCGTGAACCGCCTCCACCGGGTGATCGGAACCGCTCGGTGGTGGCGTACCCATCCAAAATGAAATGGGGTCGCTGCCGGCCTCCCCTGCCCTCGACACGCCCACCGGTCATGTCTTCTTCTTCAGCCGGCCGGCGACATCCTGGCGCTCCACGAGCATACGCTTGATGTCAGAGGCATCGATGGCAGCCCTCCGCCCGATCAAAGCCTCCTTGTGGACGTCTTCTGCAGCTCTCGTGATCTCAGCGTAACTCAATCCCAAGGCACTCTTGGCAACAGTCGCCCAACGTATGCCCTTTACGGCAAGGGGTGCTAGGCGTGCCTTCAGCAGGGCTGCAACGTGTCGCTCATTGGGCAGCGCATAGTGCAGCACATCGTCAAAGCGTCGGAGTAGGGCATAATCGAGGATTTCCGGATGATTCGTCGCAGCAAGAATCAAGCTGTTTGATCGATCTTGCTCGATCATCTGGAGAAAGCTGTTAAGCACTCTGCGGATCTCACCGACATCGTTGGTGAGGCCGCGCTGCGACCCTATGGCGTCAAACTCGTCGAAGAAGTAAACCCCACGGGTGTGACCGGTGGCGTCGAATATCAAACGAAGCTTCGAGGCAGTCTCTCCCATGAACTTGGTGAGGAGTCCGTCCAGTCGGACTTGGAAGAGAGGAATACCGAGCTCGCCGGCCAGGACAGAAGCCGTCATCGTCTTTCCTGTGCCGGGTGAACCGACCAGGAGTAACTTGCGACGCGGACTCAGCCCGTGCTCCAGAATGCGAGGTGCGTGACGCTGCTCGCGGATTACGCGCTGTAACTGGTCGGCCAATACGTCATCCAGCACCATGTCTCCGAGCCGAGCCTTCGGATACGAGACCGCGAGCAGCGACGCCAGATCGCCTCGGGGGCGACTGATAGGAACCGGCCGCTCATCTGAACTGCGCGATATAGAAGGATGACGCTTAGCCTCATCGATAAGCCCCCGAAGTTCTTCCGCGAGCTGTCCATGCCCAAGCTTTGCTTCGTGGGCCGCCACCTGCATGGCAACCGAGAAGAACCGCTGCTCGTCACCATCTAGGTAGGACTTGAGCAAGGCCTTCAGCTGACTTGCGCTAGCCATGGCGTTGGCTCCCAGACACAATGTGCCCCATCATACTCGGAATACCTTCATGACCTCGTCGCCCAGGTGATTGATCACCTTCACCGCAATCCTCCCTGACTTCGGCTTGTCGAACGGCCGCGAGGTATCGCTGTGCAGCGATTCCCAGGCCTCCTGGTTGATCTCCGCCCTGAGCGTCGTCTTGAGCGCCTTGTAGGGATCGTTCGCGCCGAGGAAGTACGCGTGCCGGACGAAGAAGCTCTCCTCGTTGTAGTCGGTATCGATGAACCAGCAGGCGATCCCGTCCACGTCGTCAGAGCGGACCTCTCCCGTGCTGGGATCGAAAACGTCTACCCCCTTCACCTTGACCCGAATCCTGCCTCCCTTGTCGGGGATGATCTCGATATCCGGCTCACCGAAGATCACGAACAGGTTGGCCTTGTCCGTCTTTCGCAGCTCGTCGGCCATGTGGAGATCGGCGTTCATCCGGGCCTTAAGGACCGGGACCTTCCCCAGCTTTCCGAACTCCGTGGTGTGTGCCTCGAAGTTGAAGGCGCAGGCGATGAGCACATCGAACGCCGCTTCCGCGGCCTCCCGGGCCGCGGCGACCAGGTCAGGCCGAGTGACGGTGCCGAACTCGGGGCCTATGAAGATGGCCGCTCGGCGCTCCTTGTTTCCTTCCATGTACCGCCCGTCGGCGCAGACCAGCTCCCCGGGCCAGGGGCTGAGGGCGGTGAAGTCGATCTTGCCCGCTTTGTCGGACTGCTGGACGCCGGCCGTCTTCAGGTTCTCCAGAATCATGGTCGGGAAGTCACGGCCGGCCGCGGCGTAGCCGATCTTCCGCTCCATGATCGAATCGATAAGCTCGTCGTTCTCATCCACGTCTAGGACCCGATGCGGTGAGAGGCTCTCAACCGTGAAGGGACCGGCAACCCGGACCGTCTTTCTGTCTTCGTACGGCTTGTGGTACAGATTCTCAAACTCGGCCTTCGCGGCGATGGAGGCGTCGATCTCCTTCTGGCGAGTGATGCGGGCCTGCCACCAATCGGCATGCAGTGTCTTCGTCGCCTCAAGCCATACGGGCTCGGCCTTTCGGGGAATCTCCCATTCCTGCCACGACTTCTTGAGCGCTTTGTTCAGCTTCTGCCGCAGCGGTTCCAGCGTCTGCTGCCACTTGTCCCAGATGACGTCGATCTCGACGTTGTTAGCGATGGACCCGAGGGTAATGTGCGGGACGCGCTCGTAAACGAAGCCTTGGCGGATGTTCCCGTGTACGGGCTGGGTACTGGGCGCGGTACGGGTGATTTCGGCTTCCTTCTGCTGGCCCTCCCGGGAATCGGCGAGCAGGTAATAGGGATAGCGGGCGCCCATGATGCGGGCCCGGGCCAGCGCGAGAGCGACGCGCGAGGTGTCGATCGTAATCCAACGGCGCCCCAATTGCTCGGCGACAGTGGCAGTGGTCCCAGAGCCACAGGTCGGGTCGAGCACAAGATCGCCGGGATCAGTAACCATAAGGATGCAACGCCTAACTACTTCGGGATTGGTTTGAACTACATAGATCTTGTCCTCGTTGAAACTCCCGGTGATCGTGTCGGTCCAAATGTTGTTTGTAATTGAGACGGGGAAATCCTCGATGAAGCCCCGAAACTGAATTGAGGCTTTTGTGGATTGAACACGTCCCGCACGGATAGCTCTAGACATTCCCTCGAGCGTAACTTTCCAATGACTGTTTGACGGGGGAACATACTCCGTGTCCTGGAAAAGTACTGCTTGCGAGACAGACGCTGAGCCCTGCGAGATTAGGCTCACCAATCGATACTGGCGGAATGACTTGTCTGCAGGACCGCTCTCAACCTCTTCAGGCGTCAAGTTCGCCCGGGTGTGCCCATCCTCACTGAGTGCCTGACGATACAAATCAAGGCTCTTGATTTCCGATTTGGACTTGAACAAGCCGCGATACTTTGGGGATCTAGTTCTGGAGTAC
>JBGTHI010000835.1:0-8110 GCA_041746295.1 Myxococcaceae bacterium | reverse complement strand
CTCCCGCCGCCGCGCCCCCTGCGCAGAGGCCCTCCGAGAGTGGGTTGGGGCTCACCCCGCGCTATGCCCTCAAGCTCAAGCTGGCCGCGAGCTGTCGGGTCCCGGGCGTGCGAGCCTTCCTGGTTCACAAGCGGCTGGCCTCACTGGGAACCCTAACCGATCTGCGCCCGGCGCTGGAAGAGCTGCGCGCGGGCCGCATTCCTGACGGAGCGATCGCGGCGGAGCTGGAAAGCTCGGGTGCCGACAGTGGCTGCGAAGCAGCGATCGTCGGAGCGCTGAAGAACATCCCCGAAGTGGAGCTCGTCTCGATCAAGCGGGTCGAAGCGAGCCCTCCGGTTCCTGCGCCGGCACCGACGACGCCCGCTCCCGCCGTGATCGCCGGTGCCGCACCCAGCTCCAAGCCGGTCTCCTCCAATCTGGCTCCCGTCCCGAACGATGCCTCGCGAATGGTGCGGGTGAAGACGGAGCTCCTGGACTACTTTCTGGATTCGGTTGGAGAGTTGCTGCTGGCCACCGCACGAATCCGCGAGGTGGGGAAGTCTCTACCCCCCACCCACGGAGCGCCATGGGAAGAGGCGGTCTACCGGCTGCACGGCCTCGTGAAGGATCTCCACGACAAGGTGATGAGCGTGCGGATGACTCCGCTCTCGCTGATTACCGAGCGTCTGCCTCGGGCGGTGCGGGACATCGCGCGAAAGATCGGCCGGGAGGTGGAGCTCACCATCAGCGGCGCAGAGATTGAGCTGGACCGGGCGATCATCGACGAGCTGTCCGACCCGTTGCTGCACCTCCTGCGCAACTGCATCGATCACGGCATCGAGTCCCCCCCGGAAAGGGCTGCCGCGCAGAAGTCACCGCAAGGCCGACTGCTCCTGACCGTGAAGCGCCAGCGCGATCGGGTCGTGCTTGAGTTGGAGGACGACGGGCGCGGCATGGATCCAACCAAGCTCAAGGCGGCGGCAATTCGGCGCGGCTCCGTCAGCCCCGAGGTGGCGGCGCGGATGACCGATAAGGAGGCCCTGCTGCTGGCCTGCCTGCCTGGCGTCTCCACCGCCCGCGAGGTATCCGACATCTCGGGCCGGGGTGTGGGGATGGACGCCGTGAAGCGAGCGATCGAGGCGGTGACCGGCACGCTCGAGATCGAGTCGGAGCGCGGCCGGGGCACCCGCTTCACCCTCCGGCTGCCGTTGACCGTGGCGGTGGTCAACCTCCTGCTGGTGGGCGTAGGCGAAGAGATTTTTGGCCTTCCCATCACCAAGGTGTTGGGCGCGGTGGAATGGGACAGCGGTGTCCTCTCGGGAAGCCGGGGCACTTCGCTGCTTCCCTACGGGCAGACCCTAGTGCCGGTCCACGATCTCTCGGCGCTGCTCAATCTGACCGGCTCATCTGGGGGCCGCAGCACCCGCCCCTATGTGGTGATGGAAGGGGATGCAGGGAAGGTAGCGCTGGCAGTGGATCGATTGCTGGGGCAGGAGGAGGTTGTATTGAAAGCGCTTTCACGGCCATTGGATCTGATTCCCGGCTTATCTGGGGTTACGATTCTGGGTACCGGGCGACCGGTCTTCATCCTCGACGTCCCTCGGTTGACCGCGGCCTGACATGAGCTCTCCCGATTCCATGCAGCTCGAAGCGCTTCGTGAGCTGGTGAATGTGGGCTGTGGTCACGCCGCCACGGCCCTCTCCCGGTTGATGGGGAACCGGCGGGTGCAGATTACGTTGCCGTGGGCTGGGACGGCTGATGCGTCGGCGGCGGCGCTACGAATGGGGGGAATGGACTCTCCGGTGGTGGCGCTCTACTTCCGGACGGTGGTGGGGCTGCGCTCCAGCCTGCTGCTGGTCCTTCCGGAAGGTGACGCACGGCGGCTCTGTCATCTCCTGCTGGGCCAGGAGCCGGGGCTTCAGCTGGATGAGCTGCAGCGCAGCGCTCTTGCCGAGACGGGAAACATCGTCGCCTCCGCTTGCCTCAACGCGGTGGGTCGGCTCACCGGACAGACCCTGATTCCGTCGGTGCCCAACCTCAAGGAGTGCCGCATCTCCGAACTGATGGAAGAGCTGCGCAGGCAGAAGGAGAGCGGCGACGGCTCCGCATTGCTGCTCGAGGCGCGCTTCTTCACGCCGTCGGAGCCCAGGATCTCCGGCTGGGTGTTGATGGCTCCCGACAGCGCGGACGTCGACGGGCTGCTGCGGCGCCTGGGCGCGGGCTCTGGGGAGATGCGTTCAGGCTAGCCGGTCACAATGCCAATGCGCGGGATCGACAGCGGGCCGTGGTCGAGATCCGGGCTCCCGCTCCTCACTCGGAACGACTGCCTTTCGGCGGAATGGGGCGGGCCATGGTTGCCGCCGCCGTGGTTGTCCTCATGCTTTTGACCCCCACCATGTCCGCCATTCTCGCCGTGGGTGCCGCCAGCGTTGTCCGCGTGGCTGGTACCATCAGTCGGACGGGTGTGAGGCGTAGGAGCCTCCGAGCTCGTCGAGTGTCCTACAGTTCGAGGGCTTCTTCCTTCAAACATAGACGTGTCGTGCCCGGAGGTTGAGCCGGCAGATGCGCCCGTGTGCACCGGCGCGGGGTCTGTGGCCATGTGGCTTCCGCGGGGCGAGGGCATGTGGACAGTCACCCCGCTCGGATTCCGGCTCGCCATTATCCTTTGGAAATCACCGACGTGCTCGGCGAGCTCCCGGACAACTGCGGTATTTACTTTGGGTGCTGCGTGCTCGACGGCCATGGCGGCCGTTCCGCTGGTCATTCCGGGGCTGCCCAGCGCGCCCACCAGCGCCAGGTTGGCACCCGTCCGCTTCAGCACTTCACTTGCAGCCGGCGGATTGCTAATCAAAGCGCCGAGCTTGCTGAGAATAGACATGTGTTCGCTCCCGTGTCGCACAGCGTGTGCACAATGATTGTTGTCTCAGAGTTTGGGAATGAGTTGTTCGACATCCCAAATGGCCGAAATTTCTAACCGTCGTCCCCGCCGCGGAGCGCAATTCAGGATGGAATTTCGGTGTCTCGCTGAGTCGATGCGGGGTCCGGACAGGGGGGCAGGTTACGATTCTGGGTGCCGGGCGATCGGTTCCCCGGTCGACGAGCGCTTCTGCGAAGTCTACCGCATCGAGAACTCCAAGATCGTCGCCCGCCAGTCCTATCTTCTTTCGGCCCGCGATCTAGATCTTGGACAGCCGCTCTACCGGTGAACCAGCGCCAGGTCAGCCATCGTCAGGAGCCCCGCCCGTGCGGCCCTCACCGATGCGATGGAGTTGAGCGCGACAGCCGCAGTGGCAATGTCGCCGTGGATTCCCTGCAGCGTCATTGACATCGAAGGCTCGCCGGTCAGCTGTACCCGGTCCTCCGACTTGGGAACGCTCACCGACATCACCAGATCCAGCAGCACCCGTTCCTTCCCGTTCTGGCTCGCCCGGGCCACCTGGTGGACACCCGCCACCTGGCCAGGCTCCACCGTCAGGTACTGGGTGGTGATTCGGCTGTCGGCAAGCACCGGCTCGATCGTCTCGTCGATCGCGTCGACCTTCCAGCCCAGGGCCGCTGCAACCGCGGCCGCCGATTCCGGAAGGCCCACGTGACGGATCGTCTTCGAGGCCACACCTCGGAGAAAGGCTTCCTTGGTCAGGCCGGCGCCGACCTTCCGCTGGAGCGGCTCACGCCGCTCGCCTGCCGCAACCCGACGCTCTACCCGCACATGCTCCACCGACTTCGCTGTCGCGGTCAGCGCGAGAGGCAGCAGATCCATCGCATAGCCGGGGTTGACTCCGGTCCCGAGCAGCGTGACGTCATGGCTCCGCGCCGCAGCATCCAGCCGCTCGGCCAGGGCCTGCTGATGAAAGTAGGGGTAGGAGAGCTCTTCGCAGGTGGAGATCAGGTCGTATCCCTGGGCCAGGATCGCCTCCAGCTGTGGCGCGACCGCCTCAAGTGAGGAACCGGTGGCGTGCAGCACCACCCCGCTCCCTTCCACGCGCGGAAGGGCAGCCAGCTCCGGGACAATCGGTGCTTGCAGGGACGGGATGCCCAGGAGCTCACCCAGGCCTCTCCCAACCCGTTCAGGGTGCAGGTCGACGCCCCCCACCAATTTCAGCTCGGGGCGTTCGGCAGCCATCTGCCCGATCCGTTGCCCGATAGGGCCCAGCCCGAAAAGAACCACCGGAATTGGAGGGGACATGGTTTTCATTCTCTCAAGAGCTGAGGCGTTCGAAAACGAAAACAGGGACTCTCCCCTTTTTGAAGGCGAGGAGCTAAATTACTTCGCCGCTCACCGCCTCATTGATTCCAGCCTTTGTTTTTAGAAGACCGGTGGACCTTGAACTCGACCAGCCAGAGCGCTTCTGCGAACCTACCCGTCAGCACGACCTCGCCCGTAACCGTTCCGCCGCCCGAAGATCTGCTGCTGGTGCGCAATCACCTCAAGCTGGGAAGGGTGAACGGCTTCTTCGGGAGCGGCGCCCCGGATGGCGTGCCCTACGTCACCATCTCCGGCAGTCGCGCCGGCACCGCCGGCATCGATCGAGGGAAGACGCCCGCGCTCAAGCTGCAGATGGTGGTGCGCGATTCGGAGAAGAAGTGTCTCTACGTCAGGCTCGGGGCGCAGCTGCGTGCCGCGAAGACCGACGCCTTCACCGAAACCACCCCCTCCGGCCGCCAGGGCCCCGCTCCGTTCGAGCTCCAGATCACGCTCAAGCAGCTCCAGTCCCGAAAGCTCTCCGATTACAAGGCGGTGGTGTTGGACCTCGACGACACTCCGCTGGTCGAGGGGCCGTTCCAGCAGGTCGGTTCGCCGTAGACCCGTTTTTAGCGGCGGATCGCCCGGGCGAACTGGTCGAGCGCCTGGGGAAGATCCGGGGCGTGCGCACAGACATAGGCGCGGGAGTTGTCCAGGCTCAGCTCCCAACGGATCTGGGGTCCCTGAGGTCCGGAGCCGGGTGCCGAAGCGGGAGCCAGTGTCTCCGCCGAGATTGCCGCGCCGCTCGGCGTCGGCGCCAGCGGCAGCGGCTCACCCCGAGCCACTCTGACCGCCAGCTCGAGCAATGAATGGCCGCTGCGCGCTTCGGCGGTGAGCGCTCCCGCGTCCCAGCGCGTCTGCAGTGACTCTATCCTCCAGAGATCTCCCACGCGACCCAGGATCAGCACCGCGATGCCGCGAAGCCCGAGTGCCACCGCGAAGGCTTCGGCTTGTCCCAGCCGGTCGCTTTCGTGGGAGTCCCGGGGCGCTCGGTAGGCCAGCCCCACGTCCAGCCGCTTGGATTCGCACCACTCGCCGAGAGCGATCGCCGAGCGGCCGTTCCCAGCCACCGCGACGTAGACCAGCTCCTCCATCGCAGCCTGTACCTGGATTTCCACCGCTTGACCGAATCGCTGACGCGCTAGGGCGAGCCATAGGGCGGGAACATCTGAGTCGGCCACCGTCAGGGCGGGACCGGCAGGGCCCACCAGTTGCAGTGTGGTCCCAAGCGCCTCCGCCGCCGTCGCGAGGTCCCGCGGATCTCGAACCGACAAGGACTCGACGGTGGGGAGGCCGGTGGCTCTCACCCGGGCGCGCGCCTCGAAGCGGGAGAGCACCGTGGCACCCAGCCACTGCACCGCCCCCGCGTGCATCCAGGCCTCCGCGTACTCCGAGGGAGAGAAGACCCAACCGGGACGCTCCTCCAGGAAGCGCGCCGCGGCCGCAGCGGAATCCCGGCCAGAGACAACCTTTACCTCCAACCCGGCCGAGGTGAGGGCGCGGGAGGCCCAGCCCGCTTCGGGTCCGTCGCCCACCACCATCGCCTGATTGCCTACCGGTAGCGGTTCGGCGCTCTCCTGAGCGCGTGCGGCGTTACCTTCCACCTCGAGGCTGAGCGACTCCTCCGAGAGATCGAGCGTTTTGAGCTGTCCCGGCTTGCGGGCAGGGGAGGTGCGCTCCGAATCGTCAGAGATGAGATCGAAGTCGACCTCGCCACCCATCTCGCTGGCCGTGCTGCTCTCGGCCGCCGCCATCGCTTCGGAGAGCCGCGCGCCTTCCGCATCGAGGTCTTCGACCGAGACATCCAGCCAGGCGGTGGTGTCCTCCTCTTCCTCCACATCGATCAACTGTGAGGGAGACGAGTTGCCGCGGGACAGAGCCGGCTGCACGGCGGCCATGCCTTCGGCGTCCTTGGGCTCCAGGCGCAGCAGCCGTCGCCACTCCTCGCGAGCCTCGTCCTCCATTCCGGCCGCCGCAAAACGTCGTGCCGCTTCCTTGTGGACCAGTGCGGCGCGCGGCTTCTCTCCCAACGCCGAGATCGATTGCGCCGCAAGCGAGATCAATTCAGGGTCCTCGGGATGGCTGTCCAGGGCGGACCGGACCAGGATCAACGCTCGCCGGGGGTCCTGCAGGAAGAGGGCGATCCGTGAAGCGCTCAGGGCGACCGAGGCATCGCCGGGGGAGAGCTGTGCCAGCCGCTCGATCAGACGAAGGCGGTCGGCCTCCCGGCCGGGTTGATGGTCCGCGCTGAAGCGACGAAGCGCGGCGAGTGCATCCTCCTCGCGACCCTTCTCCACCAGGGCGTCTACCCAGATCAGCCGGTGGACCGGGGACGGATCCAGATTGGCCGCCTGCTCGAGCAAGTTGAAACGGCCTATGCTGTCGCCTTTGCGTGCCGCGGCTTCAGCGCTCGAGGTGAGCACACTCAGCGCGTCTCGGAGCTTCCCGTCCGCCCCAAGGATCTCGGCGAGGGTGGAGGCGGTGGTGGTGTCTTCGGGAGCGTGCTGGAGGCTGCGCCTCAAGACCGACGCGGCGCGGGAGTTGAAGCCCTGGGTGATCTGAAGATTGGCGAGAGCTTGGAAGGCTTTCGCGGCCAGCGCACCTTCACCCAGCCGCTCGCGGATCTCCGCCAGACGGAGCCAGGCGCGGGCATCGTCGGCCTTCGCCTGGACGTGCTCGGAATAGGCCGTCGCAGCCTTGGCCCACTCGCCCTTCTTCTCGTGTGTCTGTGCGACTTCGAGGGGAGAGCGACGAGACGCCATAATGGGTCGAGGGTTGCGAAAGGTTGCGATCGCTAGAAAGGGGGTATTCTAAGAAGCAAAAGGTCCGGCTACCTGCCGGTAAAATAGCGCGCGATGACCATCGACCAACTTTTAGGCCTCCTCAGCGTGGGCGTGAAGAAGGGCGCGAGCGACATCCACCTTGAGGTCGGCTACCCGCCGACGTACCGGATCCGGGGAGAGCTCTTCGCCGCCAAGCTCGATCGGCTTACGCCGGCCGACACCCAGCTCCTGGCTCAGCACATCCTGGGCAACACCGATCCTTTCCTTCAGGGTACCCGCCACGATGTCGACCGCGGCTTCGGTCTGCCGGGCGTCGCCCGCTTCCGGGCCAGCGTCTTCCGGCAGCGCGGCTCGGTGGGCGTGGTCCTGCGCGTGATTCCCCTTGAGGTGCCATCGCTTTCCCTGCTCAACCTGCCTCCGGTGGTCGAGTCGATCGCCTCCGGCGCCCGCAGCGGCCTGGTTCTGGTGACCGGCGCCACCGGAAACGGCAAGTCGACGACCCTGGCTGCGATGCTCGACGCGATCAACAAGAGCGATCGACTGCATGCAGTGATGATCGAGGATCCGATCGAGTACGTCCTGACCCCCGAGAAGGCAGTGATCATCCAGCGCGAGGTGGGCGTCGACACCGAATCCTTCAGCGCGGCACTCCGCGCCGCGCTGCGCCAGGATCCCGACGTGGTGATGGTCGGCGAGATGCGGGACTACGAGACGGTGGACACCTGCCTGCGTGCCGCCGAAACCGGTCACCTGGTGCTCTCTTCGCTCCACACGCCGGACGCGACCCGCGCCATCGGTCGCTTCGTCGGCATGTTCAGCCCGGACGAACAGGCCAACGTGCGTCAGCGGCTGGCCGACGTCCTCAAGGCGATCGTCGCCCTGCGGCTGGTGCCGAGAAAGGACGGAGCGGGTCTGGTGCCGGCGGTGGAAATGCTGATCGCCACCCGCTCGGTGCAGGAGGCGATCCGGGATCCGTCCAAGACCGAGACCTTGATCACGTTGATGGAGAAGGGACACACAGACGTGGGTATGCAGACTTTCGATCAGCACCTGCTGCAGCTCTACCGCCGCGGGCTGGTCACCGCCGACACGGCCAAGCGCGCC
>JBGTHI010000834.1:0-4343 GCA_041746295.1 Myxococcaceae bacterium | reverse complement strand
CATGACCATAGGCGCGGGCGCGGTCCCGGCGGCGGGCACCGGCGCGGTCGCCATCAACAGCGATAGCAATGCCGATGTCACCTTCACCGGCGCCGAGACCGTGACCTTCAGCTTGGGGGCGGGCGCCGACACCTTCACCGCTGTGGGCGGGAAGGGGACCGGAACGCAGTTCACGGCCGCGCTGACCGTCTTCGGCGGGGCGGGTGCGGACAAGCTCACCGGCGGTGACAGCACCGACACCATCCATGGCAACGAGGATGGCGACACCATCGCGGGCGGTCTGGGCGTCGACACCATCAACGGCAACGAGGGCGACGACACGATCGACGAAGGGACCGTCACCAGCGGCGCCGACGTCTTCGACTGTGGTACGGGTACGGACACGGTGAGCTACGCCAACCGCAGCATCGCGGTGACGGTGACCATCGGCGCCGCCGCCGACGACGGGCAGGCAGGCGAGACCGACAGCATTCCGACCAACTGCGAAGGCGTCAAGGGCGGCGCAGGCGCTGACTCGATCACTGGTGACAGCGGGGACAACATCCTGTCCGGCGGCGCGGGCGCCGACACGCTGATCGGCGGCACGGGCAACGACACCCTCAACGGCGATGCGGGCGCCGACACCTTCGACGAGGGCTCGGTCTCCAACGGAGCCGACGTAATCAACGGTGGCGCGGACACCGACACCGTGACCTATACCGCCCGGACCCTGGCCCTGACGGTCACCATGGACGGCGCGGTGGGTGACGGCGAGACCGCCGAGAACGACAACGTGAAGGCAGATGTCGAGAACCTGATCGGCGGCTCGGCCGCGGACACTCTGACCGGCAACGCGCTCAACAACTCCATCACCGGTGGCTTAGGGGCCGACGTCCTGAGCGGTCTGGGGGGCGACGACACCTTCCTCGAGGGAGCGGTCACCAGCGGCGGCGATACGTTTGCGGGTGGTACCGGTACCGACAAGGTCGACTACGGCAGCCGGACGGCCGTCTTGACGGTCACCATGGCCGACGGGCTGGCGAACGACGGTCTTGCCGGCGAGGTCGACAACGTGGGCTCGGACATCGAGAACCTCGACGGCGGGACGGCCGCGGATAACATCACCGGCAACGACCTGGCCAACGTGCTCAATGGCGGCGCGGCCGTCGACACCATCAACGGTGGTTTAGGCAACGACACCATCTCCGGCGGCGCCGGGAATGACATCTTGAACGGCCAAGGCGGCGACGACTACGTGGACGGCGACGCGGATGTCAACACCATCGACTGTGGCGGGCAGGGCGGCGATATCGGCGCCAACGCCGGCGTCGGCGGGTCGATCGCCAACTGCCAGTTCATGTAATCCGGGGTTGGGTCTGGGCCACCGGCGCGCAAGTCACTCGCGCTCCGGTGGCCTTTGTCGTGTCTGGGGAGACCAGCCGGCGCGATCTCGCGCCTGTGAGGTGCCCCGCAGCTCTCAAGGAATGTCGACATGCGCGGTTTCTGGTGGATGACCCTGGCGGTTGGGCTTGGGGCTTGTGGCGGCGGTGGTGGCGGTGGCGGTGGCGGGAAGGACGGCGACGTCCCCACCGAGATCTCCACGACGCCCGAGCCCCCGGTGATGAAGACGGCGCAGGCCCTGGGCTCTGGACGGCGTGGAACGGATCTCCGGCTGGCTGTGGCCGGTCACGACGCCAACGCCGATGCGGTGAGCCTCTGGGTAAAGTTCATGGATGCCGGTGGCAACCCAGTGCCCCACTGGGATCTCGATTTCGACGGCGCGGCCGAGTCCGCCGAGAACCTCCTGTCCCTCGCCTCCGGGGCGGACGGGAGCCTGGTGTTCGATACGTCACTCTCCTTCGGCCGGTTCCTGCTCGATCGTCCCACGGTGGCCCAGGTGGAGATGGCCTTGGTGGACCGCGCCGAGACCCGTTCTCCCAGCCAGCGGGTGCGGCTCACGCGACTCGCCGAGAAGCGGCTCGGGGAGAGCTGTGACAAGACCTATATCGCCGACCGCTGCCTGGCCGGCCTGGGCTGCAAGGGTGAGCCGGCCACCTGCAAGGATGGAGAGGCGCCGACGGTGAGCGCCACCACGCTCTACGCGCGTGGCAGCAGCGGTCCGCGGGTGCTGATCGAGGGCGTGGACCCGGACGACGACGTGGCCTGGGTGACCCTCAACTTCTTCAACCTGGCTGGCGCGCCGGTGAACGTCGACTTCGACGGTGACGGCGTGGCCGACAGCTCGACCTTTGAGGTGGACGCCAACAGCAGCAGCTCGGGCGGAAAGTACTTCGTGGAGCTTCAGGCCTCGACCGGCTTCGACGACACGGTGCAGAAAGTGACCATTCAGCCGCGGGACGACGCCGGGAAGAGCTCGGCGCTCTATAGCGCTACGATCAAGAACGCTCCCGGACGGAACGCGGGGCAGAGCTGCGATCCGCGCGGGTTCAACGCCTGCGTGACCGACACGGTCTGCGTTCCGAGCGGCACCGGGAACATCTGCACGCTGGCCGCCCCCTATCGCAGCAAGACCTGCACCGGCGCCCCGGCGATTACGGCCAGCGCTGCGCTGCAGACCATCAAGGGCAAGGCGACCGGAGCCAGCCTGTGGGATCCTCCGGCCGGCTGCGCCAGCAACGATCCCAGCTATCGTCCCGAGGGAGTAGTGAAGCTGGTTCTTCCGGTGGCGGCCGCAACCCTGACCCTAACCACCGCTCGGCCGGGCACCAACTTCGACACCGTGCTCTATCTGCTACCAGGGGCGATCCCGGTGCCGGGCCTGGTCACCGCCGTCGGCTGCAATGACGACCTTCCCAAGTCCTCGCTCTCCACCCTAGTGCTGAACAACGTGCCGGCGGGCGAGTACATGGTGATCGTCGACTCGTTCGGCCCCGACGGTGGCGATTTCGAGCTGGGGGTCACTGCGCAGTAGTGGGCGTGTTGTGGGTGGGCGTATCGGGGAGGGGTGACCATTCGCGATGACTCGGGGTAGAGCGCTCCACCAACTCAAGGGCGTGCAGATCTGTCATTCCGCCGCGCCTTTCGCGGCTGATTTACAGATCTGACGTGGGCCCCCAACCGGAAAGGTTCCTTGGCGCGAATTTCGCGGAAGGCCACGGGCTTCAAGCACGGCGCGAAGCTCATCGACGAGTCGTTCCGGCTCTCGGTGGAGGTGTTTCCAGGTCACAACGAGGCAGACCCAGCCGGCAGCGATCAAGGCATTCCTGCGAGCATGGTCCCTGTCCCACCGTGCCGGTCGGAGGTGGTGGTCTGCACCGTCAGCTTCAATCCCGACCCTTTGGCTGGGGAAGGCAAAATCCAGACGTGCGATCAATCGGCCTCGATCATGAACCTCGTACTGGCGGAGCGGATCCGGTAACCGCGCCTTACGAAACGCGGCGAGGAGTCGAGTCTCGAAAATGCTTCCGGTCGGCGGGGAGCCGGTCGTTCTTCGCGAAAGGATCGCGTGGAGCGCAGCGACTCCTCGTCGTCTGTTTGTTCCGATGCGAGCGATGCGGTCCTCGAGTCGCTCGGTGCTCACCCAACCTCGTCGCAAGCAGAACTCGGGCACCTCCTCCAGCCTCGGACGATCGATTACGGCCCCCAGATCCAGGAGTGTTCTCTCGGGTGTGGTGACGGGAATCCCCGAGAACCATCGGAGGTCGCCTCTTTCGAGATTGGGTGCGCAATGTGCCTTGAGACCCTTCGCGCCGCAGCGAAGTGGGAAGGGCGCGGAAAGCTCAACGCCTCGCTGCGGGAAGCCCTCCATGGTCCAGAGTGCGGCGGCCGCCCGGTGCGAGATTGCGGCTCCTGGACCCGCCCAGAGGGCCGCGATGCTCAAAGACTGAAGCCAGGAGCGAGGACCGCCTGAGACTCGATAGATGGCGGGGAGTGCCCGAATCCATCTTCCTGATGCCACGAGTCGATCGACGGCGTCTTCCGAAAGTCCAAGTGTCACCGCCTGTGCACGGCTGATCGCGCCATGCTGCCGAGCCGATAGGCTCAGACATCTCTTCTCAGCCATCCCCATCCCTAACTCCACGCTACCGCATAGAGCACGGTGCCCTGACATGAGGTCGGGCTTGTGGGAGGCAGATCTGTAATTTCGCCGCGGAGGACGCGGTGCATTTACAGATCTGACGCTCACGACCGCGATGGCTGTGGCAGTCCGGACGGGCGGTTGGAGCGTGCACATCCCCGAGCGCGCCGAAGGGACGACCACCTCCGCCCGCTCCAGGCGGACGGAGGTGGCCTTCGCGCCTTGAACCTCTACGCTTCGCCGTCCGTCCGCCCCTCGGCGATCCGCCGCTGGATCGCCTGGCGCAACGGGAGAGCCTCTTCGGTGCTCAGCACGCCGTCGCCGT
>JBGTHI010000833.1:0-4548 GCA_041746295.1 Myxococcaceae bacterium | reverse complement strand
TCACCGCCGTGGCGCCAGAGCCCGAAGCCCCCCACGCTCCTCCCGCCAGCCTGCGGGCCGCGGTTCTGGAGCCGCTGGTCGGCTTCTTTCGCCAACCGCGGGCTCTGGAGATCGCCGCGTTCCTCTTCCTCTACAAGCTCTCCGACAATTTGGCCGGCGCGCTGGTCGGTCCCTTTCTGGGCCAGCTCGGCTACAGCGCCTTCGACGTGGGGGTCGCCAGCGGGACCGTGGGGCTGGTGGCGACGCTGGCGGGAACCTTCTTGGGTGGAATGGCCACGCAATGGCTGGGACTGGGAAGGGCGCTCTGGTTCTTCGGCATCCTTCAAGGGCTCTCCAACTTAGGTTACGCGTCGATCGCCGAAATGGGGATCCACAGGCCGGCGATGTATACGGCGATGGCGGTGGAGGCAGCGACCACCGGGATGGGGACCGGGGCGTTCAGCGTGCTCCTGCTCCGGCTTACCGAGCGGCGCTTCAGCGCCACGCAGTACGCCCTGTTCAGCAGCCTGTTCGCGCTGGGCAGGACCTTGAGTGGGCCGCCAGCCGGCGCCCTGGTCGCCGCAATGGGGTGGCGCGACTTCTTCATTCTCACGCTGGCCCTCTCTCTGCCGGGACTGTGGATGCTTCAGCGATTCGTACCGTGGGGTTCGCGGGAGATCCCTTCATCTCTCGATCGCGGAGCTACGGCTCCGTGAGGATATGGCACTTGCTGGCGGCAGCGTTGACCGGGGTCGCGGCCGGCGCCCACGGCCAGGAGGCTCAGGATCCTGTCCCGGAACCGGCCCCCGTCAGCGAGCGGGCCGGCTACGAGGGGGCCTTGATTCAGGACGCCTTGAGCTCGCTGTCGGTCCAGCGTGAGCTTGAGCCGGAGGGGAAGAAGATTGGCGAGGTGAAGATCGTCACCGGCGATGTGGTGGGGCCCCGCGATCCCTGGCCCCGCCTAGTCAACATCTTCCACGTCGTGACCAAGGACGGGATCATCCGCCGGGAGGTGCTGCTCAAACCGGGCGAACCCTACCGGGAGCTGGCGGCGCGGGAGACCGAGCGGATTCTCCGCACGCTCGGCAGCGGAACCGACATCTTGTCGGTGGCGCGGGTGTTGCCCGTCGCCTCGCCCGTTCCAGGCCAGGTCGATGTCCTGGTGGTCACCAAGGATCTCTGGAGCATCCGGTTGAACAGCTCCTACACCCTGGTGGGGACCGCGCTGCGCTACCTCCGGGTGCGTCCGAGCGAGCAGAACTTCCTGGGCCGGAACAAGCAGCTGTCGCTCGATTTCGAGTTGGACCCGGCCACCACCAGCTTGGGGCTTATCTTCTCCGACCGGCGCTTCCTGGGAACGCCTCTGACCTTTGCTCAGAGTGGATCGATCATCCTGAACCGCGATTCGGGCCGAGCCGAGGGATTCAAGACCGGCCTCAGCCTGGGTCGAGCGCTCTACGCGTTGCAAGATCGATGGTCCTACGGGGTGGAGGCGGCCTGGAATGTCCAGCGGGCACGACGCTTCCGCGGTGTAGAGGTGATCGAGCTTCCCTACCCCAGTGCTGAGGCGCCCCAGGCCTCGGTCCCATTCGAGTATCGATCGCAGGTCGCCGTTGCCTCCGCGTACGTCACCCGCTCCTATGGCTATGCGGTGAAGACCGACGTTGGGCTCAACACCGGCATCTATCGCTTCAGCTTTCGGCCCGGGGTGACCCTGCCCGCCGACCAGCGGGACTGGCTCAACGACAACTTTCTCCCGCGCAGCGAGGCGGCCACCTACCTGGGCGCCAGCCTCTCTCGCTACGAGGCCCGGTACGTGGTGCTGCGGAACATGGACTCCTTTGCCCTATCGGAGGATTTCCGGCTGGGACCGTCGATGGTCGCCGCGGTCCGTTACGCGCCGCCCGCGCTCTACGACAATCACTTCGCGGAGTTGGGTGCGGCCCTGCGCTACCGCTTCTACAAAGGAGACGACCTGTTCAGCGTCTCCAGCGCGGCAGCTGTGCGGTGGGTTCCGGGGGCGACCGGAGAGGGGAGAAACGGAAACTGGGTCAACCGCCGCGTGGCGCTGGAGCTGCTCAACTACTCGCCCAGGGTCTGGATCGGCCGTTTCGTCTCGCGCCTCCTGATGGACCTGCGCTTCGACGACCTGGACAATCCGCTCAACTTCCTGGGCGGCGCCACGGGGCTACGAGGGCTCTCAGATGCGGCGCTCTCCGGCCCCCACCAGGCCATTTGGAACCTGGAATACCGGACCCGCCCCTGGGTAGTCGCCACGTTGCATTTGGGAGGCGTCCTGTTCTGGGACGCCGGCTCCGCCTTTACCCGGGGTCCGGATTTCACCCATACGGTGGGGTTAGGAATGCGCGCCCTCTTCCCGCAGCTCGACACGTTCCCGATCCGAATCGACTTCGGCTACGTGGTGCGAGGAGACCGCCCGCCGCTGCTGGATCGCTTCTCCTCCAGCTTTGGCCAGGTTAACACCCAGCGTCCGGCCTTCCTCAGCGATCCGTTGAACTAAGCTGTCCCAGCCAGCGGTCCATTCCGTAGTGGCGAAAGAGGGGGCCGAACGACTCCGTATCGACCCAACCCCGCCCCTCCTGGAAAATCACTGTCAGATGGAAGCTGACGTTGGGGCAGCCCTGCGCGCTTAGGCGGGGCTCCACGGTGAAGGCGCCCGTCGCCGGAATGGGGGAGCGCTCTTCCGCGCTGACGAACAGGCGGCGGCGGCTGACCGCCCGAGCCACCTGCTCCGGCTCGCCTGAGTCGAGGGCGGCTCGCTCCTCGGCGGCCATCGGCCCGTCGCTCCAGGGAATGGTGTGACCGATGTTCACGCTGGAGGGATCCGCCACGCTCTGAACGATGTTCTGGAGCCCCTCCTGCCGGATGAGCTGCTCGGCCAACGCATAGAGCTCCCGGTAGGCCATGCCCGGCTGGGCGCTCCGGGCGATCCGGGTCGTGACGGACCAGCAGCGGGCCAGGTGCGCGCCGACCTCTGCCGAGTCGGTCCTGAAGAGGGTGGTCCCAAAGTCCCCGATCATGCCGGTCCGACGGTCCACCGGAGAGGCGTAGCCATAGAGCCAGCGGTCTTCGGTCAGGAGGCGATCCTCTCGCGGCCAGGTCTCGGCCGGTCGGAAGGAAGGCGGCTGAACCCTTCCCAGGTCTCCATGGGAGTAGAGGATGATTCCGTGCGGGGGCGGTAGGTACCAGCCCTCCGGAAGCAGCCCCGGCGTCGCTTTCAACCGGCGATGCCAGTGGTCGGCTACGACCCGCTCGGAGGGCGTCTCCCCGTCTCCCTCCCGAAGGGCGCCGAGGAGCGCCTCTGCGTTTCGCGCTCGAGCCGACCGCAGGGCAAGCAGCGATTCATGTGTCAGAAAAGATTCGGCACGCATTTGTTGTTCTTTGTTTTCATGCGCCCTACCATTCGTTCTGTTCCCGCCGTTCTCTCTACCCCGCAGCGCCCCCTCCAGCTTGCCATGCAGCTCCGCCTCCTTCCCACCCTCCGTCTACCGGTCCGTCCTTTTTTCGCCTCCAGCCCGAGGCGCTACCTTCTGGCGCTGTCGACCGCCTCCACGTTGACCCTCACCGCCTGCGGCGTCTCCTATGCGTCTGATCAGGAGCGGGAACGCGAGAGCGCGGGAGAACAGGCGGAGACGGCCGCAGTGGCGCTTCCCGCCTCGCCCAAGCGCCAACGGGTCACCGTGGACAACTCAGATGCTGGCTTTCGGCTCTTTGTGGAGCCCGGCTATCACCAGATCGATCGATCGACCGAAGCCTGGAGTCGCGCCGCCTCAACGCTGACCGCGGGCTCTCCCTCTGCACTGGGCGAGGACAGCCTCTCCGCGCCGACCGGTTATCTGGATTCTGCGACCGGGAGCGGTCCCGACGGGGCCCAGGTGGCCGCGATCGCGCTCTGGGAAGCGTCCCTGCCGGCCGAGGCGGCCGACTACACGATCTACGCCTACGTGGTGCCTTCGTCGCGGAACAGCCAGTACGCCTCCTACTGTTTCAGCATGGGGACGACGGACGAGGACCAGGAGACCCAGGACTGCGGGCTGGTGGATCAGTCCAGCGGCCCCACCGGCTGGCGTGCCCTGGCTACCCTTTCTCTGTCGGGAAAGGCGCAGGTCTGGCTGGATCCCGGGGCGACGCTCGAGAGTGGCAAGCAGGTTGTGGCCGACGCGGTGGCCTTCGTTCCCGCCGACGGCGAGTAGCTCCAAGCCCCTGTCTCCGGCGTCCGCAATGCCCGACACCGAGCCATCCTTCCTCCAGCAATATGCCGCGACTCGGCGCTTCCTCGCCGGCCGTCCCGAACGGGCGGTCTTCACGCCGGATTCCAAGGCGGTTCTGTTCCTGCGGTCCGGGGCCCGGTCGCCGGTCCAGTCGCTCTACGAGCTGGAGCTGGAGAGCGGCACGGTGCGGGAGCTGCTCTCTTCGCAGTCTCTCTTGAAGGGTGCGGCGGAGAAGCTCTCGACAGAGGAGAAGGCCCGGCTCGAGCGGCAACGGATCAGCGCCCGCGGCATCACCTCGTTTCGGCTCTCCGAGGACGGCGCGCAGCTGTTGGTGGTG
>JBGTHI010000832.1:0-4248 GCA_041746295.1 Myxococcaceae bacterium | reverse complement strand
GAGAGGTGGCTTCGGCGCTGGCGAAGGCGCGCACGCTGCCGGTCCTCGATGCCGCGGGCTGGATCGAGCATCGCCGGGGGAGGGACGCGCAGGCGCGATCCTACTTCGAGGAGGCCCTACGGACCGAGCCCCGCGACGTCGAGGCGCTCAAGGGGTGGGGGGAGATCTGTCGGGCGGCGGCAACTCCCGAATGCAGCGAGGAACCGGTAGCCGAGCGGGGCATCCCAACCCGCAGGGAGGTGGACCGCACGGTGCTTCAGCTGGTCTTGAGCCTTGTTCCCCTACTGGTGCTCTATCTCCTGCTTCGCCGCAAGCTCCGGCGGTAGAGCGCTAGCCCGGGGTTCTAGGATTCGGAGGGCGCGGCGGCGGGGCTGCCTTGCGCGGGGTCGCTCACCCGTGCGCGGACCTCGCGGTTCTTGAACAGGGTGATTGCCGGAAGGATCACCAGCAGGCGCGGATCGATTTTGTGCGCGACCTCCTGGGCGACCTTCCACTGCCCCCCGAGCTCGCGGACGGTGGGATGGCTGATCAGCGCGACGTCGCGGCCCTTGGAGCGCACCACGAAGTTGTTGCGCCCGACTTTGGGCATCACCCGGGCCACCTCGTTCCCAGTGGCGTCGAGCACGGTGTAGCGGTTGTTCCAGGAACCCTTGAGGATTCCGATCACGCCGCCCTCGGCGTCACGGACCAGGAAGTCTTTCCCGCGCCCCATGCGGCTGGGAATCCGCTCCGCCACCGCTTCCACCTTGCCGCCCGGGCTTGCGTAGACGAGCGTATCGGAGTCGCCGGTCAGCTTGCCGAGGGCGCGCGTCCCCGCCTCGACGCTGATCTCGGTCTGGTCCCCCTGGCTGCTGTCGCGGATCTCGAACTGGATGGGAAGGTGGATCGACGGTGGCTGGGCCGAGACCGGAACCAGACCCGGGAGAGGATCGGTGCCGGGATGGAAGGGCGCCCCGGGAGGGACGGTGACCGCGGGCGGAAACCCCGGCTGGACCGCTTCGTAGCTGGAGCGGCCGCTGGAGACCCCGGAGGCGCGGCCTGTGGTATGCGCCGGCGCCGGAATATCGGAAGCGGCTTCTCTCGAAGGGGTTGCGATCGGGACCGCCGGAACGTGGGCAAGGACGGGAGCGGTCGGGCCGATGGGCGTGGACATGACTTGGGCTTCTCCTCGTCGATTTTCGAAGGGGCCCCGATATTCGTTGCGGACTCAATGAATTTCTCGATTCACGAGAATTGCAGTGGCGCCTCCGACCGCCATAGTCCTCCCACAAGCAGCGACTCGACGGGCGGTGGGTTTACAGCGCATCGGATCTGGTCGACTTCGCTCAATGCAAGGTCCGGGGCAGTGGTCGTGCGATGACCAGACCCTGCTCCGGATCCACCTTCTGGATGAGCGCGCGCGTGACCGCCTGCCTCTGGTGGTTCAGCAGCACCGCTTGCATTCCCACGCTGGAGCTCAGGGTTTGCGCATCTGCTGGCCGCACGCCTACGGTGAAGCTTTCGGCGTGGGACGTCGGCGTGCCGTCAAGGTGAAGATGGGTCGTGGCATCCCCAGACTGCGGGTCGGACGCGCCAAAAGGCGTCCCATCCACTACCAGGAGCCAGTTCGCCAGGGAGCTATCGGTCGGTGTCATGGCCGAAAGCTAAGGTTTGAGGCGCGGCTGGAAAAGTGGCAGGAAGGGGCGATGCGAACTTTGCCTGCCCTGGCTCTGACAGCGGCTCTGGCCGCCCCGATTCTCGGTCCTTCTTGTGCTCACCGAGAGCTCCCCTCTTCGCCGGCGACCGCCGAGAGTCTGGACCGCACCCCTGAGGATCGGGCGCTCGACGCAGGCCGCAACCCCGAGGCTTTCCTGCAGTTCGTGGCGCTGGAGCCCGGGATGAGGGTGGCGGAGCTGGTGGCCGGAGGAGGCTACACCACCGAGCTGCTGGCGCGGGCGGTGGGGCCCGAGGGTGTGGTCTACGGCCAGAATCCCAAGTGGCTGTTGGAGAAGTTCGCGGAGAAGCCCTGGACCGCCAGGCTCTCGCGGCCGGTCAACCAGAACGTGGTGCGGTTGGATCGCGAGCTGGAGGATCCCTTTTCCACGGAGGTGACCGGGCTGGACCGGGTGGTCAGCAACCTAGTCTACCACGATGCCGTCTGGCAGAGCGTGGACCGGGCCAAGATGAACCGCGCCGTCTACCTGGCCCTCAAGCGCGGTGGCCGCTACATCATATGCGACTCCTCGGCCAAACCGGGCAGTGGTCCAGAGGTAACCCAGATCCTCCACCGGATCGACGAGCAGATGGTCAAAGAAGAGGTGACCGCGGCGGGCTTCAGCCTGAAGAGCGAGGGAGACTTCCTGCGGAATCCATCCGACCGCCGGGACTGGAGCTCCTCGCCCGGCGCGGCGGGCGCGAGGCGCGGAACAAGCGACCGCTTCTGCCTCGCGTTCGACAAGCCCTAATACGTCGCTGGCCATTGGGTGCGGCGCGATGAGAAGGGCGTCCCTACCTTCCTCCTGAAGAAAGGGAGGTTCGGATGATCAAACAGGAGCTGCTGAAGACCTACGTGGGAGATATGCAGGCCCTGGTGGGCCATGGGCTGCAAACCCTCGATTGCCAGCTCAAGAACATCGAAGAAGAGGGGCACGCCGAGGCACTGCTGGCGATCCACGAGTTTCGTAGGACGCTGCGGAGCCAGCTGAGGGCTCTGGAGACGCGTGTAAGGGCGCTCGGCGGAGGCGCGGCCAGTCCGCTCAGGGAAGCGCTCTCCCGCGTGGCCGGGATCGCCGCCGGCGCGGTGAACGCAGTCCGCCCGGAGGAAGCGGCGAAGTCGGTTCGCGACGACTACACCTTCATCAGCCACTGCGGGATTGCCTACTTGATGCTCTTCACCACCGCGGAAGCACTAGGCGACAACGAGACTGCGGGGATCGCCGAGGCTGGCTACATCGATTGCGCGCGGATGGCGATGGTGGTGGATCGCCTGATGCCCAGCCTGGTGCTTCGGGAGCTCAAGCAGGACGGCCATCCGGTGGTGGATGTGACCGAGAGGGTTCGGGACATGGTTCGTGGCGCCTGGCAGCGCGAGGCGGGACCCGGGCGGATGAAGGCATAAAAAAACGGCGGCCCTACAGTAAAGGGCCGCCGTTTTCATGCGACGCGATCGGGGCGCTTAGTAGCCGCCGCCTGTCTCCTGCGAACCGGAGGTGCCGCTTCCGCCCATCGCCGGCTCCGTGCCGCCAAGCTGGCTCTTGATCTGCTTGGCCTGGTTCAGGTGTGCGACGAAAGCCGGCTTGAACTCCTGGAGCGCCGCCTTCAGCTCGGGGTTTTGTGCGCCGGGGATCAGGGTCTTCTCCATGGTGTCGATCACCTTCTCATGGGTGGCGATCTGGTCTTCGATATAGGTCTTGTCGAACTCCGCCCCCTTCAGTTTCTTCAGCTTGGTCGCGCTCTGCTCACAGCTGGTCTTGAGCGCCTTGCTGCTGTCGCTGTCGATCGGCTTCACGCCCAGCTTCTTGGTCAACTCCTCGGTGGATCGGGTGACCTTTTTGTGGTCGGTGGCCATCTGCTCGCCGTACTGCTTGACCTGCGGGTCCTTCGCCATCGACGCGGCCATCTTGCCCGCCTCGATCTCCGCTTTGTTCGCCGCCACCACGATGCCCGCGATCTGCGCATCGCTCAGCGCGGACGGGGTCACCGCTCCGGTCTTGGCGGCGTCCGGCGCCGATTCGGCCATCGAGACCGAGCCTAGCAACATCGCTCCAAGCGCGGCTCCACTGATCATTCTCCGTTTCATCGCAAGCTCCTTTGAAAGGCCCCGAGATTGGGGCCAGAAGGCGCAAAGGTAGGCAGCGCAGCTCGCAGGGTCTAGGGCGCTTGAAGGCTGAGGGGTCCCAGGTAGTCGATCTTGCCGAGGCCGACGCCATTGTGGCGCAGGATCGCGTAGACGTGAGTGAGGTGGAAATAGAAGTTGGGAACGGCATGCTCCAGGAAATAGTTGGCACCGGTCATCACCTTTCCATGCCACCGGGGCTGACTCACCACGCGGGTCGCGGCCCCTTCGAGGTCGCGGTCGCTGAACCCCTCCAGGTAGCTCAATGTGGAACGCACGCGCGCCCGGAGCTCCTCCACCGTGGTCTCGGTGTCCGGATTCGAAGGGGGTTCCTTGCCGGTCAGCCGCGCCACGGAGAGCTTCGCGGTGTCGCAGGCGGTCTGCACCTGGCGGGAGAGGGGAAACTGATCGGGTGCCAGCCGGAGGCCCATGAA
>JBGTHI010000831.1:0-3456 GCA_041746295.1 Myxococcaceae bacterium | reverse complement strand
GCCGCCTGGAGCGCAGCGGCGGTTAAGCGGGCCCTGGCCCAAGGTCGGCCGGTGTTGGTCGACTTCACCGCGAGCTGGTGTCTCACCTGCAAGCTCAACGAGAGGACGGTTCTCGGAGCCCCGGCAGTCCGCCAAGCGCTGGCGAAGTCGAACACCACCTTGCTGGTAGGGGACTGGACCCGGCGGGATCCCGTGATTCAGCAGGCCTTGGCTGAGCACGGACGGGCCGGGGTTCCGCTTTACCTGGTCTATGGTCCGGGCCGTCCGCATACTCCAGAGGTTCTGCCGGAGCTGCTGACCGAGCAGATCGTTTTGGATGCACTGGCACGGGCAACCCCCGCGCCACCCACCACGAAGGAGCCATCGCCATGAGAAGGTCCGCCGCCCTTGCCATTGTCGCGCTCTCCGTCCTCACCACCACCTCGGTGCTCGCGTTGACTCCGCAGTCCACGGCCAAGGTGGGCTCGCCCGCGCCGGCGTTCAGCCTCAAGGACGAAGCGGGCAAACCGCATGCGCTCTCCGAGTACAAGGGGAAGATCGTAGTGCTGGAGTGGACCAATCCCGAGTGCCCCTTCGTGCAGCGCCACTACGAAGCGGAGACGATGAAGAAGACCCATCAGGAGGTGGGACCCGAGGTGGTCTGGTTGGCGGTCGACTCGACCTCTGACAATACGTCCGAGAAGTCGGCGGCCTGGCGGAAGGCCAAGGGATTGGAATACCCAATCCTTCAGGACGTGGACGGGAAGGTGGGCAAGAGTTACGGAGCCAAGACCACGCCGCATCTCTACGTTATCGATGCGAAGGGCGTGCTGCGCTATGCCGGTGCGGTCGACGACGATCCACGAGGCATCAGCAAGACGCCGGTCAATCACGTACAGTCGGCGGTCGAGGCGGTGAAGGCGGGCAAGCCCGTGGCACAGCCCACAACCCAGCCCTACGGCTGCTCCGTGAAGTACAAAGCCAGTTAGCCCGGATTTGTCACAGCTCCTCGCACTGCGGCGACAGTCTGTCGGCCTGCGTCCGGCGTGCTCGCGCCTCCCTCGTGTGGCGTGCTCCAGCACGCCTCCTCGGTCGCCACTGCGCTTGCCGCCCTCGGCTTCGACCGCCTGCACCTCGTATGCGAGTCCTGTGACAAATCCGGGCTAGTCGTCAACCGGCCGCGGCGGAGCACCTCCGGCGCACTGGACGTCCGCGCCCTCGACGGGCGGCACCACGCAGAACGCCTGCCGGCCACAGCCATCGGCCACCCAGCCCTTGTTCTCCAGGTTCTCCTTCACCCGTACCCCCTTAGAACAGTTGAGCGTTACCTCTGCTGCCTCCCGGATGCGCCCGGAGGCGCAGCCCAAAGCGAGGGTCGCTGCCGCGATGACCCGGATGACGGCGAAGGCAATGCGATTCATGTGCTCCTCCTCGGCGGCTGATCTGCTGCTCCGGTCACTAAGGCACGGGAGGCGGTAACCGCGCCACGGGCACTTTGGCAAAACGTTAGGCGGCCATGAAGGTCAGGGCGACGGTCCCCAGGAGAAATCCCGCCAACGCGCCCATTTGTGCGCCGCGCTTGGTCTGAGTGACCGCCTCTTGAGGGTCTGACTCCGGCGAGACGCGCTCCAGCGCACCGCGGGCGCTGCGCCAGGTAGTGGTCGCCGGAATGGCGGTGGCGACGGCGGCAATCAGCGCCGACGGCCCTAGCGCGTTAGCGAACCGATGTCCGTAGCCTCCACTCATCGTGACGTCCTTGCCTGAAGACCGGTTATCGCCGGAGCGAGCCGGAGGTTGCGCACCCACTCTGTGGGGACCGATCCGGCGAAGATGATCTCCAGCCATAACAACCTCGTGTCGACAGCCGACGGGCAGCCGCCAATTCGAGATGCTAGCTAGGCAGTGGCGGATTCTTGGAGGTCGAGGATTCAAAACTTCGCGGCTCTGATGCTCGAGCTGACGGGGCTCCTTCATCCCGTTGCCTTGCTGGCCCAGCCGGATCGCGAGCCTCTGCTCCGTCAGGCGGGACAGGCGTTGAAGCTGCGGGCGGAAGGGGTTTAGGGCTAGGGAGATAGACGGGCGCGGAGTCTCCATGGGCCGAATCAAGCGAAGTGGGGGGTTGTCGAGCGAGATCGCGCGCAGACGCACGACCGGCCGTTCGGGTACCAGGAGAAGTGGGCCGGAGGGCACCACCAGACCACAGTCACTGAGAGTGGGCTGCTCGCCGGATCTCGCGATCTTCTCGACTCAGCTGACGGAGAGGTCACAGAGTGGCTACTTCGCGATCCTGGCGTCCGAGCCACCTTCAAGCTGGCGTTCCCACCAGATCGCACTGGCTCGCGAGGTTGCGCTCGACGGTCCATCGGTCAAGAGTCGAGCGGAAGCGATCCGGGTTGTTGCCTGGCATCCACAACAGGATGACGTCGAGCTTCTCTGGAGGATTGCGGATGACGCGGAGGGTCGGACCAAGAGAGAAAGAACCCCGGCTTTCATTGCGCTCGTGGCGCTGGCGGCTCGCGGTGGAATGCCGGTCTCTACGGTGGAAAGCATTCGCCAGCTGCTTCGCACGCACGCGCAACGCTTCCTGGACACGAAAGACACCGGACAGGCCCATGGGCTCGGCTACGCGGCTGGGATACTGCTTCCTTGGCTCCACGCCCCACCGCGACTCATCGATCACCTGGTTCAGCTCAACTTCAATTCGACCGCGCTGGTATGGGGGCCCGAGGAATACGAGAAGCAGCGGAACTGGGCACTGGTCAAATTGAAGGAGATGGCGATCGAGAGCGGATCCTCTAAGGCCATCTACGACATCGAATATCTCAAGAACCAGGATATCCCCCTGCTGGTTGACGCGAAGGCGGCGACGCTGGCGCACTTCGGGGCGGATGGACGCTTCAACGGCCACGGCCTGGTTCTGGCAGTCCTCGATTTGATAGACGCCTGCCACGAATCGGCGCACGCCCAGCAGCGGGCCAATGAGCCAAGGGCCGATGAGGTGTTTCAGCTTCTCGCGCGCGACAGTCATTCCTGGGCCGATTGGGTTCTCTTCAAGCTCTTGATGGAGGCCGACGCCTATGCGCACCAGCTTGCGATCCAGCGCGAAGCCGGGCTTCTCCCGAACATCATAGGCGACCGCCGCTTGGGCCAGCGGTTTCTTCAGCGATTTCGTGAGAGTGGAGAGGATGGGGCGCGAGCGCTCTACCTCGAGGAGTTCCTTAAGTACGATCATCTCGGATACCGCACCCTGAACCAGCAGGAGTGGCTGCTAGCAGCGGGTATTCCGAGGCTCGAACGCTTACGGGCCAGCTAGCGCCGCCCCCGGTCGCCAATTCGCCGACACAGCCCGACAAGTCATTTCGAAAGTCCGCTATCAGCGCGGGCAACCGACGGAGGGTTTTCTCGGAGAATCGAGGCCTATGGCGGGAGCTGAGAGGAGCCGCAGGCGAAGCGGCATCGATCGAGAGCGTGCGCGGC
>JBGTHI010000830.1:0-3768 GCA_041746295.1 Myxococcaceae bacterium | reverse complement strand
GCTGCTCTACGCCACCGGGCTCCGGGTCTCCGAGCTGGTGGGGCTGCCGGTCGCCAACCTCAATCTGGAGGTTGGCTACCTCATCGCGATGGGCAAGGGGCGGAAGGAGCGGACGATCCCGGTGGGGAGCCAGGCTCGGTCCGCAGTCCAGGCCTATCTGGCGACAGCGAGGCCGCTGCTGCTGAAGGGACGGCGGGCTTCCGCGCTCTTCGTCACCCGCCGGGGAAGCGCCTTTACGCGCCAGGGCTTCTGGAAGCTGCTGCGCCGGTATGCACGCGGCATCGGGATCCGGGCCAAGCTGTCACCCCATACCTTGCGCCACTCGTTCGCCACCCATCTGGTGGAGCGCGGCGCGGACCTCCGAGCGGTTCAGGCGATGCTGGGCCACGCCGATCTGGCGACCACCCAGATCTACACCCACGTCAACCGTTCCCGTCTGCGCTCGGTGTATGATCATCACCATCCGCGATCGAAGGCGCCTCCGGCACGCGGGAGCCCAGGAAACGGGCGCTGAGCGCCTCTTCTACGGGTACGTGGACTAAGCCCTCCTCCCAGAGACGCCGGAGAGAGCGGTATGCGGCCGCCTCGCCCATCGCCAGGGAGGGGAGGGTTTCCCGCAGGCTCCGGCTCGAGCGCAGCTTGGAGTAGAGGTAGAGATCGTCGGAGTTGACGCCGCTAGGAAGAGGATGGGGCAGGGGGCGGAATTCGATCGATCCGTCGAACGCTTTTGCAACTTCGGCCAGCGTCGCCGCCCAGCGCTTCTCGGCGTCGCGGTAGAGCGCCTGGGCTTCGGGAACCGGAGCCCCTTCCAGGGCGCGGCAGGCCAGCTCCGCCGACCGCTCATAGTTCCCCAACCTCAAGTGAGTGCGCGCCAGCGAGATCAGATCCGAAACGTCGACGCCCGAGGTGAGCAGCTTCTTGGAGGCCCCTTCCAGCACGAGCGCGCCGCAGCGGTAGAGCCGGATCAGGCGGCGTGCGGAGTGGAGCGACCTCTCGGTGGCCCCCGCGGCTCCGATTGCCAGGAGTTCCCGGAGGACCGGCGTCTTCTCAACCCGGGCCAGAAAGGCCTTGTCGGCTTCGGCTTGGACCTCGGATGCGCCGGGCCCCAGATTGAAACGGGCCTCGTCGTCGGGAAAGAGCTCCACGAAGACCCGCCACTCCTCCATCCGGGTCAGCGCCTCGCGGTGCAGGGCGGCGATCGGCAGGGAGAGCGGCACACCAGTCATCCTGAGCGGGGTATTGGGGGAGAAGGTCAGCTCGCCCGACTCCCAGCCGTAGCAGTCGAAGAACGACTCGCGTGCCTTATGGGCCAGCGCCTCCTCCAGCCTACCGGCATTGACCCAGCCGCGCTCGAGCAGGAAGGCGCCCAAGGGAAGCTGCTCCGCCTCTGCCTGCGCGAAGGCCTGCGCGCTCCGAGCGGCGTCGAGAATCCCCAGGTCGGCCAGCACCTGCGAGAGGTGCTCGCCCGGAGCGTTGGAGCTCTCGGAGATCACCGCACCGGCGGAGATGACAAAGCGGCGGCGGATGGCGCCGCGTTCCAGGGTGAGGAGGCCTGAGCTGGTGGCAAGGGCGGGAGCCAGCAGGCTGAGTCTGTAGTGCGCTAGGTCGCCCTTGAAGAACTCCATGGCTGTGGGAAGGTAACAGCAGAGTTCCGGGCACCGCAACCGAGCGATGTAGGATATCGCCCAATCGGTTGACCCTCCAGGTGAGCGCACAGTAGAAGTCCGCGACTTGGAACAGCCCCCTCTTCAAGACACGTTTCGGATCGCCCTCCCGCACTTCGAGGGGCCGCTGGATCTGCTGCTCCACCTGATCAAGGAGCACAAGCTCGACATCTTCGACATCCCGGTGGCTCTGGTGGCGGAGAAGTACCTCGAGCACCTGTCACGGATGCGCGAGCTAAACCTGGACATCGCCGGGGAGTTCCTGGTGATGGCCTCCACGCTGACCCACTTGAAGTCGCGGCTGCTGCTGCCCAAGCCCGAGCTGAAGCTGGACACTGAGGCGGACGAAGCGCAGGGAGATCCGCGCGAAGAGCTGATCCGCAGACTGCTAGAGTACCAGAAGTACAAAGAGGCCGCCCGGACGATGGGCGAACGTGGGCTGCTGGATCGCGACGTCTTCATTCGGAGAGTAACGCCCGAGCGGGAGTCCGCTCAGGCCGGCGCGGGTTCCCCAGGCTCCGACGCCGATATCCGGTTGGTGGAGATCTCGGTCTTCAAGCTGATCGAGGCGCTGGACCGGATCCTCAAGAACGCCGCTCCGGAGATCCGGCACGAGGTGACCCGCGAACGGGTCAGCCTATCCGACGCGATTCACACGCTGGCGGACCGACTCCGCGCGGAGGGGCAGATCTCCCTCCGCTCGGTCTTCGAGGGCGAGCGGCAACGGCACCGGATCATCATCCTCTTCCTGGCGGTGCTGGAGATGTGCAAGCTCCGCCTGATCCGCGTCTCGCAAGAAGAAGGGGTCGAGCAGGATCTGATTCTGTCGGCGCGGCAAGGGGCGCTGAATCAACCGCTGGCGATGACGGAGGTCGAAGGGTGAGCAGTCTATCTGAGCAAGAGGCCCAAGCCCAAGCCTTGGACGACGAAGTGGACGAGCTGGAGCCAGCGCAAATAGATGCGCCGGGCGAGTCGGAGCCGGTGGCTGCGGCGGCGGAGCCGCTCACCCGGGCCGAGCTTCGAGCGGCGATCGAGGCAGTTCTGTTCGTCTCGGACAAGCCTCTGACACTCGAGCAGCTCTGCTCGGTGACCGAGGTGGAGAAACCGGCAATGGAGGAGGCTTTGGCGGAGCTGGCTCGGCATCGCGCCGCAGGCTCCGGCGCCGAAAGCGGAATCGTGCTTCGGGAGGTGGCGGGTGGCTGGCAGCTTCGAACCTCCCCAGGCGTGGCGCCGTTCGTGCGGCGGTTCCTCAAGGTCAAGCCACAGCGGCTGACTCGCGCGGCCCTGGAGACGCTTTCGATCATCGCCTACCGGCAGCCGACCACCCGTCCCGAGGTCGAGGATGTTCGCGGGGTCGACTGTGGCGCGGTGATCAAGGCGCTGCTGGAACGGAAGCTGGTAAAGATCCTGGGCAAGAAGGACGAGCTCGGGCGGCCCCTGCTCTACGGGACTACCCGTGAGTTCCTGGAGCTCTTCGCGCTCAAGGACCTGGCGTCGCTCCCCACGCTTCGCGAGTTTCAGGAGCTGTCGCAGGAGCACCAGGAGATCGTGGAGAAGGACGACTCGGAACGTCGCGGCCCGCCTTCGGTGGCGGAGCTGTCGGACGCGGAGTTCGTGCAGCGGCTGGAGGCGGCCAACGCCGAGTCCGAGGCGGTCCTGGACGAGCTGAACGATGCGATCGATCTGGCCGATGCGAGCACCAAAAGCGCGGCGGAGACGCTCAACCCGCCACACCCCCAGCCGGAGCAATCATCCGAATGAGTGAACAGATTGAGAGTGCCGAGCGGCTGCAGAAGTACCTGGCCCGCTGCGGCGTGGCTTCGCGGCGCGCCGCGGAGAAGCTGATCCTCGAGGGCAGGATCGCTGTGAACAATGCGGTGGTTCGGGCGCTGGGAACCCGCGTGCAGGCGGGCAAGGATCTGGTCACCGTCGATGGCAAGCTCAAGCAGCCCGCGGCAGCCCATGGCTACTTCCTGTTCTACAAGCCCCCGGGGGTGGTGACGACGCTGAGCGATCCGCAGGGTCGCAGCTCGGTGGGGGATTACGCGCGCACGCTCGAGGGCCGGCTGTTTCCGGTGGGTCGCCTGGACTATGACGCGGAAGG
>JBGTHI010000829.1:0-2003 GCA_041746295.1 Myxococcaceae bacterium | reverse complement strand
GGCGGCAGCCGGGTCACCGCCATCACCTACGTGAGTGGCACGAAGACCATCGGTGGGAAGACGCTTCCGAACTTCGGTAACGGCGGGAATCTCGCATTGGTGAAGCTCGCAGCGGATGGCACGGCGAGCTGGGTCAAGGGTTTCAAAGCCGGCAACGCTAACCACATCGAGCCCGAGGCGCTCACGGTTGACAGCGCGGGGAACATCTACCTCTCCGGTCAGACCGCTCAACCGATATCGCTCGGAGGACCGACGCTGCAGCCGGGGCGTTTCCTGGCCAAGTTCTCGTCCACCGGCGCTCACCTGCTCTCCCGGAACACCCGTCCCGATCCGGGCATGCTTTTCGCCATTCGGGACTTCGAAGTGAGCCCGAACGGGGACATCCTGGCCGTGGCATCCCTCGTCCGAGAGTCGGATGGCAACAGCAAACCGATGGTGATTCGCTACGCGGCCAACACCCTGGAGGCGCGCTGGACCAAAATCTTCACGCCGAACAGCGGCGTCCTGGCAGGCGGGTTCATCGCGGTCGATGAGTTCAACCGGCCCTACTTCACCGGCGTCTTCACCGGCTCAGTGACGTTCGGCTCGACAACCCTGGTATCGACGCACCCGGGGACACGCGTTCCCTTCTCGACCCAGCTCGGGCCCTTGAAGGAGGCAGTGGTCCTGCTGCCGGACGACAGCTGGCTCAACGACCCCGGTGGCTCGCCTGCGCCTTTCTTCCTCAACGTCTATGACCGCGTGTCGGGCACGCTGCTGGATCGCCGAACCCTGCAAGACGGCGAGCTGAGCTGGGACGTGGGGCAGTTGGCGATCGACAAGCCCACCGGGAACGTCTCCGTGGGAGCCGTTGCGAATGGCCAGGTCAGCCTGGTGAGCTCTTCGCAGAGCTTCCCCGTGAACGGCGACGCGTTCTTCCTGGAGTACCGGAGGTAGCTGCGGGCTCGTCCGGTGGTGGCCTCGAGGCGAATGCTATAGGCCTTATCCCTCGTTGAACCGCCGGCGCGAACAGACAGTCGGCTCCGGCATTCGCGAAGCGACGAGCCGCTCCATGGCTTCGCGCCCCGGATCTGCGTGCCCGACCAGGAACGCCTCGCAGCGCGCAGTGAGAACGGCTGGAATCTCCGTTTCATCGATCGCCGCTCGCGCAGCCGCGACCCGTTCGATCGCCATCGCGCGGTCGAACGACAGGGCCGAAGCCCCTGGCTGAACGCGAATCCCGCAGACGTCGTCGCCAGCGCCTTGAACCCCAGGGATGAGCATTTCGATCGAGCGACGGTTCAGCTCCGTAATACCTTCGCGCATGGGCCATTCAGAGCCCGGTGGGTGATCCTTCCGCAGAGCAGGGCTCGCTACGACGTCCGACTGCCTGACTGCGGAAGATTCGAGTTCGATGCCACCGACCTCGACGAGAAGCAGGTGGATCCCAAGCACGTAGGGGGCCTCGAGTTCTGTCTCAGAGTCCTAAAGCACTGCGAGAGCGGCTGGTTGCGGAGTAGGCCTGACTCTCGGCGGGCGCGGTTGGCCTTCTTCTCCACTTCCAAAAAATCCGGCCGCCCCATCGACGCGATCGCAGCCCGTTCCGCCTCCCCCGGGAGCGGGCTACTCGGAGGCTCCGCTCCTTCGGAGGAACTCGGGGTAGGAACGCGGGTGGGGCGCGGGGCCGGAGACATGACGTCGAACTCTATCCTCCTGCCTCGAGAGATCGAGAGGGGTTGCACCGGATCACCCCTCCTTGGCGGAGGGGCCCGCGAACGCCTTCATCGTCAGTCCGCGATGGGTTCTTACGCTTCGATGCCGGAGCACCGATGCCTGATCGAGGAGGCGTCAATAGCGTGGATTGACAGGCTCTGGATGTCGGTACTAGTCCTCAAACAAGCGTGAGCCGAGCATTGGTTTCGAGGTCGACGGAGAGCGGCGCCGAGGGCACACGCGTAGCCGCACTGGTGGTTGGCGACGTTGTGTTCATCAGCTCTGCTCGCTTCCGGTTTCCTGGGTTGGGT
>JBGTHI010000828.1:0-2762 GCA_041746295.1 Myxococcaceae bacterium | reverse complement strand
CGATGGCTCGTCAGGGCTGGCGAACGTGGGTCGAGCCTGTGGCTGCTCGGTGCGCGTGTGTCTCGGAGGTCGAGCTAACAGCGCGTGAGGCGGCCCCGGCGCTGTTCGCTACGTCGTGGCCGGAGGCACGTGCGCTCAGTCCGAACGTGGCTGGTGCTGTTCGGGCGATCCGCGCGGTGCTGCAGCGCGCGGATGCCCCGCCGGTCGCTTACGGCGCGGAGGAGGCGCTGCTTCGCGGGAGGGACGGGCTCGACGAGCTGATTATCGCCCCGAAACCGCACCTAGTTGCTGTGAGCCTGGCACGAGAACCAAAGGAAGTGCAGTTCAACGGCGTTTTCGCGAACGTGTCTGGCGCGCCCGTCGCTCTGAGTGCGGAGCTGGAGCTTGGGTCACGAGAGGAGCGCCTGTTCCTGCAGTCAGTTGTTCCCGAGTTCGTCGGAACTACGGCTGCTCGCTGGTTTCTTCCCCAGCCGCCCATGTCCAGCCTCCTCGGCTCGGCGCAGCGCGATGACTTCAGGCGCCCCGATTTCGTCGTCGCGCCGCCCGGATCGGGCCTCCGCCTGATCGTTGAGGTCGACGGCAGTCAGCACAAGCAGGCTCGGCAGGTCGACGCTCAGCGGGACCGGCAGCTGGCGAACGCGGGCTACGAGGTCATACGGATCCCGGTCGGTGATCTTGCGAACCCTCAGCGATCAGCTCCGATCGCACGACTCGGCAAGCTCTGGCACGCCTTTGAGGCTGCTCATCGACACTTGATCTCGATCGCGGTCGACACCGTCGACATCTCCAGGTTCGCGTTCGGGATGCTCGTTGCTCTCACCGAGGGTCCTGAGAGCGGAGCGGACGTCCCGGTCGTCGAGCTCAAGGGCTCAAGCGTGCCGCTTGCCGCCCTGGTCCCTCAGCTTGATCTGATCGGAGCCGTCGACGCGCTCTGGGGCAGCCGGATCTTCCCGGACGAGATTCGTTTGCAACGAGGTGATGAAGCGATCGCTCTGCAGCGAGCGAACGGTCGTTACGACCCCAGGGAGTGCGACGCGGACGAGCCGACGCTCTGCCTGTGGATTGAGACTCTGCGCACTGGGGTTGAGCCGCTTCCCGAGCGCGCATCCTGCCCGACGTTGGTCGTCCGAACCGTCGGCTCGTCGGTGCCGGTTTCGCCGCTGGTCTCGATCGAGGGAGCGGTCGTACCGGCGCAGATGACGGACGACGCCGCCTTCGTTCGTTGTATAGAGGTCGTCTTTCAAGAGCTCGCTGGGCTCAAGAGCCCTCGCGCTGGACAAGCGGAAGCGATCCAGCGAGTCCTCGCTGGTGAAGACGCGGTAGTCCTTCTCCCTACCGGCGCGGGAAAGAGCCTCGTCTACCAGACGGCGGCGCTCCTCCTCGGCGGGACCACCGTGTGCGTGTTCCCGTTGAAGGCCCTGATTTTCGATCAGACGACGTCGCTTGAGCGTTTGGGAGTCGAGCGCTTCGTATGGCTTACTTCCGATCGTTCGCGGATCGAGGTACGAGCTGCGGCTGCAAGCGTCGGACGGGGCGAACCGTTGTTCGCGCTCGTCACACCTGAACGGTTGCTGACGCCGAACTTTGTCGACGAACTCGCGAAAGGACGGCACCATCGGAAAAGCACCTTGACGGTCGTCGATGAGGCCCACTGCGTCAGCGAATGGGGGCATGACTTCCGCTGTGCGTACCTGCAGCTCGGGCGGACTCTCAAAGAAGCCACGACCGGGCCCGACGAACAACGACTCCCGATCCTCGCGCTGACCGGCACCGCGTCCGCGCCAGTCCTTCGAGACCTCAAAGCCGAACTATCGATGGATGCTGCAGACCCGCGGATTGAAGTCAGACCGATCGGCTTTGACCGAGAGGAACTGCAGTTCCGAGTCGAGACGGCCGCAGCAAATAAGGGGGCGCTCGAGGAACGCACTATCGAGGCCGCGGTGGCGTTAGCGAAGCGAGGCGACCAGGCTGGGATTATCTTTGCCGCGACCGTCGACGGCTCAGCGGGGATGCAACAGATCGCCTCAGGGCTCGAGCACGCGCTTGGCAGACCAGTAGGGATGTACGCCGGGAAGAGGCCGAAGAAGTTCTCGGGGGACTGGGACCGCGCCAAAGCTGACGCCTTCACCGCCTTTCTCGGGGGAACGTGCGATGTCATGGTCGCGACAAAGGCCTTCGGCATGGGGATTGATAAGTCGGATGTGCGCTGGGTCCTCCACACCGGGATGCCCAGCTCCATTGAGGCCTACTACCAAGAGGTCGGTCGAGCCGGACGCGATCGGCAGACAAGTCAATGCGTACTCATCACCGCGGCCCCGTCAGATCGTGATCCGACTCATCTCACGGAAGTGAAGGTCGAGCCGAACCGACTGAGGGCCATTGGAGTCGACCTGGAGACTCAGCTCTACTTCCACCGAACGACCTTCGACGGCGTAGGACCGGAACTCAGCCGCTTGCTCCAAGTTGCAACCGCGGTCGGGGTCACCGGCGAGCGGGGGAGTCTCAGCCTCCCGTTCCCGCCTCGTGAGGAGAAGAAGAGCGCTGACAGTCTCCGCGACGCGACAGAACGGGGCCTGATGCGACTCAGGATCTTGGGCGTTGTCGCTGACTACCGCGTCGACTACGGCGCAAAAGCCTTCACAGTCCGGCGAGCCGAGACGGATTCCGCAGGGGTTTACGCTGCTCTCGTCGCCTACGTCCGCCAGACGCAGCCGGCGAAGGCTTCGATGGTCCGCCGTACCCTCGACCAACAGCAGACGCCT
>JBGTHI010000827.1:0-4411 GCA_041746295.1 Myxococcaceae bacterium | reverse complement strand
CGGGAACGGGCGGCAGATCACCGTCAGTGGCACTGCCGGCGCGCAGTACCGCTCCCTGCACTGGATCTGGGCCGGGAAGGCTGTGGCGGCGTATGGACGTGGGACCGGCGCGGGGCGGAGCGAATCGCAGCTCACCGCGCTCAACGCCGCGGTTGGGCTGCAGGGCGACCGGCGCCTGAGCCAGACCTTCTCCGTCTTCCTCGGGACCGGAGCAGACACCGACCACGTGAAGAGCGTAGAGGTTCGGGGCTACGGAGAGGGCGGTGTGGGCATCATCTGGATCGACCAGCAGGTCGGGAAGCTGCAGAAATCTTTCCTCAGGACCGACTTCGGCTTCAGGTACGCCCGCGAGCTCCGCTTCCAGTACTACCTGACCCAGTTGAACATTCCGGATGTCAGCCTGGTCGCTCCGCGTGCGGCACTCTCATTTCGTTATGCCATCAACGACGGCGTGACCTTCCAGCAAGATGCGGAGGTACTCCCCAACATCGCCGGCAGCAGCCGGGTGCTCGCGAACAGCCTCAGCAAGATCAGCGCCCGTCTTTTCGCAAATGTTTCGCTCGGTCTTGCCTTTGCGGTTCGCTATGACAGCGCTCCTGCCCCGGGCCGGGTACCCACCGACACCGCGCTCACAGTAGGCCTGGAGGCGGCACTTTGATCAAGTCCTTCGCTGACGACTTCAGACACTTTCTGGTGAAGCAGAATGCGTTGGCGCTCGCCGTCGGCGTGATCATCGGCGGTGCGATTGGGAAGGTCGTCAGCGGCATCGTCGACGACGTCTTCATGCCGATCATCGGCCTCCTTCTTCCGAACGGAGAGTGGAGGAAGCTGTCATGGGTTTTGAGCCGCCACCCTGACGGGACCCCGGCCAACGCGATCGCCTACGGCGACCTGCTGGGCCGTCTCGTGGACTTCACCATCGTCTCTCTGGTGATCTTCATCGTCCTCAAGATCGCGCTGCACGAGCCTCCCAAGACCCCCACCAAACCCTGCCCGCGGTGCCTGGAGCTCCTGCCGCTTGCGGCGAACCGTTGCCGGGCGTGCACATCCGAGCTGTAATTCAAGCCCGATGCTCATCGTTCCCTGGCTTCTCCTGACCTGCACGGTCGCGCAGGCCGAGCCGACAGCCTCTTCCCCCACCGCGTCCGAGCCCGCCCCGGAGGTCCAGACCCAGAGCTCGCCGCCTCCAGCGGACAGTTCTCCTCCGGGAGCATCGACGGCCGAATGGGAGCGCAAGCTCTCCGAGGCCGCTTCCCGATCAGCGGAAGCGGCGACGCGGATCGAGGCGGCGGCGCAGCGGGTCGCGGACCTCACCCAGAAATCCGCCGATGAGCGCAAGCGGGGCGAGGTCCCGCTTCCTCCGCCGGAGGACATGCTCCAGGTCAACGCCCCGCCGATCACCGCGCCCTGGTCCGCGTCGGGAGGGATCGGCATCATCTCGCTGACCGGCAATTCGCGGACCATCACCCTGACCGCCAACGCCCAATTTCAGCGGAAGACGGAGCTGTGGATCTGGAACGGCAGGGTTACCGCGGTTTACGGCCAGGGGCAGCTCCCTGACAGCTCCGCGGTGAACGTGCTGGCGCTGGCCGCCGGATTCCAGGCCCAAGGCGACCGGCGCTTCAACGCGCGAACCTCGGCCTATATCGGGGCAGGCAGCGATACCGACCACGTGAAGAGCATCGAGGTGCGGGGATACGGCGAAGCGGGAACCGGCGTGATCTGGATAGACCTTCAGCAGGGAAAGTTCCAGAAGGCCTTCTTCCGCACCGACTTAGGTGTTCGCTACGCGCGAGAGTATCGATTCCAGTACTACCCTATCCCGGTGGACGTCCCGGACGTGCAGTTCCTGGCGCCCCGTGCCGCCGTCTCGTTCCGCTACGCCCTCAACTCAGGGGTCACTTTCCAACAGGAGGCTGAGGTCCTGCCAAATCTGTTAGGGGAAAGCCGCGTCCTGGCCAATACCCTCTCCAAGGTGACGTCGCGGCTGATCGCCAACATCTCACTCGGGGTCTCCTTCGCGATCCGTTACGACAGCCGGCCCGCGGTGGGGAAGGTTCCGACCGATACCGCGCTGACCGTCAGCCTGGAGGTTGCGCTCTAGCCCACAGGGCTAGCTGGGAGCCGCTTCGTGCCGCCGTGCCAGCCACGCGTGGTGCAACTCCGCCAAGGCGGCGCTATCGGTAAGCAGCGCCAGCCGCTCGCTGGTGGCCAGTGAAGCCAGCTCGCCGGCCTCGATCTTCCGGCGCGCGGAGGCGGCCAGCAGCGACGTGGCGGCCGGCCTTACCCCTTCCTGAGCCAGCAGGGCAAGATGGAGGGCGTTGGCTCCGGGATCGGACAGCACCCGCGAAAGGCCGTCGAAGGAGGAATCGAGCTCGCCGCCCATCCTCTCTGAGGTGAGGCGATCCGCTTCCCGCACCACGTGCGGGGGATCCACTTCATCGGCGGTGACCAGCAGACCCCGGCGGAGCAGCCAGCGTCCCCAGCTCGGGCGCGAAGAAAAAACCGAAAGCGGGATGGAGAGCAGAAGCCCCACTGCGAGCGTGGCGGTCCAGGGAATCAGCGCGGGGATCGCCCAGAAGCAGAGCAGCGCCACAGCGACGCCGAGCAGGGTGTGCACGCCGTGGCGCAAGAAGGCCTCGCGCCAGGAGGTGGTGCGGTCGTCGCGGGTCTGCGAGCCCCAATTGACTGAACGGCCCAGGAGAGCTGACGCGACGAAGCTGCTCTGCAACACCATATTGACCGGGGCCAGCAGCACCGACCAGGCGAGCTCGAACAGGCTGCTGAACAGGGTGAGGATCTTCCGGCCGATAGGACCGCGCTTCTCCGCTCTGAAGATCACCCAGAGAACGCCCAGGAGCTTGGGGGCGACTAAGAGTGACAGGGAGATGATCCCGAGCCGGATCGCGCTCTCGGTCTCGAACGTCGGCCAGATCGGGAAGAGGGTGCGGTAAGTCGGAAAGTAGCTCGGCTCGATGAATCTGTCGTGGACCGCCGCCGTCAGGCCCACCAGCAGGAAGCCCAGCCACAGGGGCGAGGCGGCATAGGACATCACCCCGAGCGCGAAGTGCAGGCGGCTCATTGGGTGCATGCCGGCGGAGAAGACCAGGGGCGCGTGCTGCATGTTGCCCTGGCACCAGCGGCGATCGCGCTTGGCGTAGTCGAGCAGGGTGGGTGGCACCTGCTCGTAGCTTCCCTCCAGCTCTGGCACCAGCCAGACCGAGTAGCCCGCCCGGCGGATCATCGCCGCTTCCACGAAGTCGTGGCTAAGGATCTCGCCGCCGAACGGTTTGACGCCCGGTAGAATCGGTAGACCGCAGTACTTGAGGAAGGCGACTGAGCGGACGATCGCGTTGTGACCCCAGTAGTTGGAGTCGCCCAGGTGCCAAAAGGAGAGGCCGGCCGCGTTGATTCGGCCATAGACCGAAGCGGCGAACTGTTGGAGGCGGGCGAAGAGCGTCTGACGGCCGATTAGCAGCGGAGGTACCTGGATGATGCCCGCCTCCGGATTCAGCTCCATCAGTCGAGCCATCGTCACCAGCGTCTCGCCGCTCATCAGGCTGTCGGCATCGAGCACCACGAAGGACTCGTAGTGGGTGCCCCAGCGCCGGCAGAAGTCTGCAATGTTGCCGCTCTTCTTATAAACGTTCTGGGCGCGCCGCCGGTAGAAGACCCGCGCGGAGTCACCCAGCCGCTTGCGGAGGGCTTCCCACTCCAGCTCTTCGCGCACCCAGACGTCCGGGTCCTGGGTGTCGCTCAAGATGAAGAAGTCGAAGACCTTGCCCTGGCCGGTTGCGGCGACCGCCCGGGCCATCGCCTCCAGCCGGGCCAGAACCTCGATCGGGCTTTCGTTGTAGACGGGAGTGACCACCGCCACCTTTTGGGTGAGGGGCTGCTCAGCTTCGTCCGAACTCGGCGGACTGGGCCAGCGCAGTCCCGGCTGGTGGCTTCTCTGCATCATCACCGCGAAGCCGACCCCGTTGGTCCAGAAGGCGAGCGCAATCCAAGCAAAGTTGAGCGCGAACAAGACCAATAACAGATATTCGAGCGCGGTATGCCCTTTGACGCTGAGCAGCCGCGACAGCTCCGCGGTCGCCATCACCGTCGAGAGTGCGGTCAGGCCGAAGACCCAGCCACGCCGGACCGCCGCCGGAGACGGGTCGTTCATACGCTAGGCGCCGCGGCCAGTGGAGATACTTGCGGCACTAGGAATTCCAGGACCCCTGCGCTTGGGGCGACCAGAGCTGAGCCAGCCGGACGATCCAGGTGGCCGGCGCCAACGATTGCTCCGGCATCGCGGAGAGCGCTTCCACCGGCGTAGGTTGGGGCAGCGCTTGACGGAGCGCCTCGATCATCTCGGTGGGCATCCCCACGGGGGGCTCGTTGGTCGGGAAGACCAGGAAGGCCTCCG
>JBGTHI010000826.1:0-3282 GCA_041746295.1 Myxococcaceae bacterium | reverse complement strand
CAGACCAGTAGGGTAGCCGGTTCCTCCGCCGTGAGCGCGCGGATCGCCGCCCGGGCCTCCTCTTGCGCCTTCCGGAAGAGGGGCTCTCCCCCGTCTCCGCGGAAGCGCATCGACAACGAGCCATCCAGGACGATCGCGGTGGCGGCGACTCCGCGCTTGAGCTCGGCCCCACCGCCCGGGCGGATCCGCTCGGGACGGGCCAGGGCCACCGGAATGGCGATCAGGATCAAGGTCCGCAGGACGTAGAGCAGGATCCGACGCAGCTTGAGCCGCGAAGCGGTGCGGCGCTGACTGCGCAGTACGAAGGCGAAGGTCGGCAGTGGTTGGGGCCGTGGCCTCCGCCGGTCGAAGAGGTGGACCGCCAGCGGGATCAGCGCGGCCAATGTCCCCAGGAGGAACCACGGCTGGGCGAAAGTCACCGGGGCCTTCCCTGACGCTTCGCCAGATAGCGCAGCAACACCGCGTCCAATGGCTCATCGGTGAGCACCCGTTGGTAGTCGACGTTCGCCTCGGCGCACCGGGACTGGGCATCGGCCAGGAAGCCACCGAACTCCTCCAGGTAGCTCTCGCGGATCTCCCGAGCATTGACCTCCACCTTCCGGTCGTCCTCCATGGAGAGAAAGAGGGTGGGATCATCGAAGGGAAAGGTCAGCTCCGCCCGGTCAATCAGATGAAAGAGGGTGAGGTCGTTGCCGCGCCGGCGAAGTTGCAGGAGCCGGCTGAGCGCCCCGTCATGGTCGTCCAGCAGGTCGGTGAAGACCACTACCAGCGAGCGGTGGGTGACCACCTCCGCCAGGTGGTCCGCGGCGGCCATGAGATCGGTGGTCCCGGCGGCGGCGCCCTCCAGCGCGGTCCAGATCGCTCTCAAGTGGTTGGCCGCTGCGCGCGGGGGAAGGTAGCGAATGCGGCTGCCGGTAAGCCAGGAGAGCCCGGGAGCATCCTGCTGCTTCACCAACAGGTAGGAGAGCGCGCCTGCCAGCGTCGCTGCCACCTCCAGCTTGGAGAGCACGCCGCTCCGGTAGCCCATCGATGCGGAGCCGTCCAACACCAGGAACGCCTTCAAGTGGGTCTCGTGCTCGAACCGCTTGATGTAGTGGCGGTCGAACTTGCCGTAGGCCTTCCAGTCGAGGTGGCGGAGCTCGTCGCCGGGTGCGTACTCCTTGTGCTCGAAGAACTCCACGCTCTGCCCTTGGTGCGGGCTTTTGTGCAGGCCGGAGAGCACCCCCTCCACAACCGCACGCGCCCGAAGCCGGACACCGGCGAGACGGGCCAGGGTCTCGGCGCTGAGGCTCTGCATGGCTAGCCCGGATATTTCACAGCGTGAGCACTGCGGCGACAGTCTGTCGGCCTGCGGATGGCGTGCTCGCCCTTTCCTCGTGCGGCGTGCATCAGCACGCCTCCTCGGTCATCTCTGCGCTTTCCCCCCTCGGCTCCGACATCCTGCACCTCGTTTCGCTCACGCTGTGAAATATCCGGGCTAGCTTGGGACCAGCGCCAGGAGCTGATCGATCAGCTTGACCGAGGTGACGCCTTCCGCCTCGGCGTGGAAGTTGGGTAGGACGCGGTGGCGCAGCACCGGTCGGGCCAGCGCCCTGACGTCGTCCACCGAGGCCACGAAGCGGCCATTGAGCACCGCCCGCGCCTTGGCGGCGAGCACCAGGTACTGGCTGGCGCGAGGCCCCGCACCCCACGAGACGCTCTTTTGGATGAACTCCGGCGCGCCGGGCTCCTTGGGCCTTGTGTGACGGACCAGCTCTACGGCGTAACGGACCACGTGGTCCGGCACCGGCACGCGACGGACCAGCTCTTGAAGCTGAAGGATCTTCTCGGGGGAAAGCACCTTGGCGAGTGGCGGAGGCGCACTGCCGGTGGTGCTCTTCACGATCTGCACCTCCTCCTCCGCGGAGGGGTAGCCCACGTCGACCAGGAACATGAACCGGTCGAGCTGCGCTTCCGGCAGGGCGTAGGTTCCCTCCTGCTCGATCGGGTTCTGGGTAGCGAAGACGAGAAAGGGCAGCCCCAGATCGTAGGTTCGGCCCCCCGCGGTGACCCGATATTCCTGCATCGCCTGGAGCAGCGCGGCCTGGGTCTTGGGCGGCGTGCGGTTCACCTCGTCCGCCAGGATGATGTTGGCAAACAGCGGTCCCTTCAGGAAGCGGAACTGCCGATGGCCGGTGGCGCGGTCCTCTTCCAGGATGTCGGTGCCGGTGATGTCGGATGGCATCAGGTCCGGTGTGAACTGTACCCGGTTGAAGCTCAGGTTGAGGACGTCGGCCAGGGTGGCGATGAGCAGGGTCTTGGCCAGACCGGGAACACCTACGAAGAGGCAGTGACCCCGGGAGAAGAGCGACACCAAGAGGTGCTCCACCACCTCGCGCTGGCCTACTACTCGCTTTTCAATCTGGTCCAGGATCTCGCGACGGGCGCGCGCGAGCTCCTCCACCCCCTCGAGATCCTGAATCATCGTGAGTCGGTTGTAATCCGTGTCCTATTTCTTCGAAAGGAAACGCGGAAAGAATTGCACCGGTCGGTTCGCCGCACCATTCTACCTGGCAAGCAAGCGACGAGATTGCGTAAGGAGGACTTAGAGCCATGGCGACTCAAGAGATCACTACCTCCAATTTCCGTGAAGCGGTGGAGAAGGACGGGATCCTCTTCGTGGACTGGTGGGCCTCCTGGTGCGGCCCCTGCAAAGCCTTCGCGCCGATCTACGACGACGTGGCGGCGCAGCACCCGGACATCGTCTTCGGCAAGGTGGACACCGAGGCGGAGCCCGCTCTGGCCGGCGAGTTTGAAATCCGGGCCATTCCCACGTTGATGGTCTTCCGGGAGCGGGTGCTCCTGTTCAGCCAGGCCGGCGCGCTCCCCAAGGAGGCTCTGGAAGACCTGGTCCGCCAGGTGAAAGCGCTGGACATGGAGAAGGTTCGCTCGGAGATCGCCAAGCAGGGCGGAAGCCCGATCCAGGCCAAGGCCTAGCAAAGGGCAGATGCGGTCGGAGTTTCTGTCAGTTCATCGATCCGGCCGGCCATTTCACCAACGTCGATGATGACGGCTCGGAGGCTTTCAGGACGAACTCCTGGTCGGGTCGGACCGCCTGATCCAGCGCCTTCACCGTTGGGTCATGGGCGTATGAGGTCTGGGCGAAGACCGGAAAGGTCTGGTGATAAGCACCCGTCAACGCGCGAAGGCTCCCGCCATCCAGCGCCAACTCCTGACCTGCCACCGGTTTGATCGCCAGTGCGAGATCAGTCACCGGTTGCCCGCCTGGCTCGAGTGCCGGCT
>JBGTHI010000825.1:0-3762 GCA_041746295.1 Myxococcaceae bacterium | reverse complement strand
ACGCGGTCCTCGTCCGGCTCCAACCGGCCATCCGACGGCTTCCGCGCCACCACAAAGGCTCGGCCGTGGGGGATCCGCTTTCGGAAGTGAGCCAGCTCGTCCACCTTGCGGACCGAGTCCATCAGAAGCCCCTGGGTGGAGAGCTGAAGCTTCTGCATCGTCAGCTCTTCGCTCTCGCCCCGCGCCACCTCGAACAGCCCATCCCGACAGAGCACCATCGCCTCGAAGATCTCCGAGGTTTGGTGGGTCAGCGCCTTCCAAAGGTCATGCGGCTGGAGGAGCCCCTTCTCCACCAGGGTTCTGCCCAGGCGCGCGGGCGGCACCTCGGACGTCTCCCGATCGAGCGTCTCGCGATCTAGGTAGCCCAGACGGATCAGCACCTCGCCCAGTTTGTCAGCGGCGCTGTCGGAGGTGGCGCCGCGAACCTCCCCTTCCAGGAAGACCACCGCGCGGGCCGCATCGGGTGCATGGACTCGCAGCACTCCGTTGAACCGGGACTGCGCCATGAAGCCGATGAAGTCGGTGAGGGGAAAGGTCGAAGCGTCTCCCACCAGGAGCGTTCCGCGCGACGGCAGCTTTCCGCCCGAGAGGGGGCTGCGCATGAAGACCAGCAGGTCGGGTGAGGCCGGGAGCAGCACGTACTCACCCCTTCGATCCGCCAACGCCCTGCGGGCGCTCTCAGAGGTAGGCTCCCAGCGACCCAGGCCATCGAGCTTGAAACGAGGGTCCTCCGCCATCCACGCTCCGTTTTGAGGTAAGGGTGTCGGAGGCGAGGGTACCACCGCTTCGCAAGTTGGCGTGCTTGCGAAACGGCCTCTAGACTTAGGCCATGTCTGAGGAGAGGACGTCGGTCTACTCCATCGCCGGCTTGATCTCGGGGGGCCAGCAGCGCGGCGCCTACCTGATCGTGCTCAGCGCCAAGTCGCCGGCGGCGGTTGGCAAGATGGTTAAGCTGGACAAGCCGGAGCTGACTCTAGGCCGCAGCCTGGAGGCTGGCTTCCAGATCGAGGACGACGGGATCTCGCGTCGCCACGCCAAGGTGGCCAGCCTGGGGAACGGCGCCTTCCAGCTGGTCGATCTGGGGTCCACCAACGGAACGTTCTTGAACGGAAACCCGGTGGACGTGGCCAAGCTGGAGGACGGCGACAAGATCCAGATCGGCTCCAATACGGTCATCAAGTTCTCGATCCAGGACCAGCTGGAGGAGCAGTATCAGCGCAGCATCTACGAATCAGCCACCCGCGATGGGCTGACCCGGATCTTCAACAAGAAGTACTTCATGGACGTGCTGCGCAAGGAGTTCGCGTACTGTGTCCGCCACCGGGTGCCGCTCTCTTTGCTGATGATTGATCTGGATAACTTCAAACGGATCAACGACTCGTACGGCCATCCGGCCGGCGACTTCGTGCTGCAGAAGGTCGCCCAGAAAATCACCGAGACGGTCCGAACCGAGGACCTCTTCGCCCGGTACGGTGGCGAGGAGTTCGCCCTGCTCCTGCGCGAGTCGCTGGAGGACAACGCCTTCATCTGCGCCGAGCGCTGCCGGCGGGTGGTCGACCAGGGCCAGTTCGTCTACAGCGGCACGTCGATCAAGGCGGCGATCAGCATCGGGGTAGCCACGCTCTTCGACTCCGACTATGCGCAGCCGGAGGATCTGATCGCCGCCGCGGACAAGTACCTTTACCGCGCGAAGAAGGCCGGCCGGAACCGAGCGGACGGAAAGCGGATCAGCGGGGCTTAGGAGCGGGGGGAGGTCTTTGCCCCTCCCCCAAACCGATCAAGGGGGCAAGCCCCCACCCCCGGACCCCCGGGATCTCGCTCCGGGCCGGGCGAACCCGTCCCTTCGCTTCGAGCGAAGCTTGCCTTTTTTCAGGCCCTAAGACATACCCCCTCCCCCTCACCTGGGCGGCTTGAAGCCCTTCGGCTTTTGGCGCATTTCGACCACGGGCGAGGGATGACGGGGAGGTGAATGCGTTGGCTGGAATTCGCGTGAAGGAAGGCGAATCGATCGAGAGCGCGCTGAAGCGCTTCAAGAAGGCGACCGAGAAGGCGGGGATCCTCTCCGAGATCCGCAAGCGGGAGCACTACGAGAAGCCTTCGGTGAAGAAGAAGAAGAAGGCGCTCGCGGCGAAGAAGCGCGCGGTGAAGAAGCTCCGCAAGAGCAATTAGGCAGTCAGCGTTCACAAAAGCCCCGCGCCCATCTCATTTGGGGCGCGGGCGCCCTTGGGGGTCCTATGGCCACGGTGAAAGAGCGAATCGACGCGGACCTAAAAGAGGCGATGCGCCAGAAGAACGAGCTCACCCTCAGCGTGCTGCGGATGCTCAAGAGCGCCGTGAAGTACAAAGAAGTAGAGCCTGGCGCCCAGCCACTCGATGACAGCGGCGTTTTCCAGGTGATCTCTACCCTGGTAAAGCAGCGGCGCGAGTCGGCGGAGCAGTTCCGCGCCGGCGGTCGGACGGAAATGGCCGAGAAGGAAGAGAAGGAAATTGCCGTGCTGCAGGGCTATCTGCCCGCGCAGGCCTCGCCCGAGAAGATTCTGGCCGAGGTCAAGGCGGCGATCGCCGAGGCCGGCGCCATGGGGCCCAAGGAGATGGGCGCGGTAATGAAGATCGTCGGGGCCAAGCTGAAGGGTCAGGCCGAGGGGAAGGTCATCTCCGAGACGGTCAGGGCCGAGCTGGCCAAGCTTTAGGGGTTAGGGCGTCAGGCCCGGCCTGTAGGGTGGCCCGGGCTGAAGGAGCGTTTGGCGTGCTAATCCCCGAGCACAAGATTCAGGAGCTGCTCGAGCGCGTCGACGTGGTGGCGCTGATCTCCCGCCATGTCGAGCTCAAGAAGTCGGGTCGCAGCTACAAGGGCCGCTGCCCCTTCCACGACGAGAAGAGCGCCTCGTTCTACGTCACGCCGGAGATGCGCCGGTACAAGTGCTTCGGCTGCCAAGCGGGAGGCGACGCGATCGCCTTCGTTCAGCGCTACCTTGGTAAGAGCTTCACCGATGCGGTCCAGGAGCTGGCTCGCGAGGCGGGGGTCGACCTAGAAGCGGCGGTGGATCCCACCGCGCTCGAGCGGAAACAGCTGCGGGAGGTCACCGATGCCGCCGCCACCTACTTCCAGAAGCTGCTGTGGGACGAGGCGCGGGGGAGGAAGGCGCGGAGCTACCTCGAGGGACGCGGAGTGACCGAGGCCACCGCCAAGGCTTTCGGGCTGGGGCTGGCCGGCTCCGGCTGGAGCGAGCTGGCGGAGCACCTGGGCAAGCTGGGGATGATCGAATGGGGGGTGAAGGCGGGCCTCATCCAGCAGCGCTCCCGCAGCGACGGCTACTACGACATGTTCCGCGGCCGACTGATCGTCCCGATCCGGTCGATCGAGGGACGGACCCTCGCCTTTGGTGGACGGCTGCTGGAAGGCGAGGGCGGGGCCGAAGGGAGCTCCGGAAACGGGCCCAAGTACCTGAACTCCCGGGAGTCCAGGCTCTACAACAAGAGCGAGACGCTCTATGGCATGGACCTGTCACGAGATGCGCTCCGCAAGCGCAAGGCCGCAGTTTTGGTGGAGGGGTACTTCGACTGCATCGGGCTCCACCAGGCGGGCGTGAAGCACGCGGTGGCGCTCTGCTCTACGGCGCTGACGTCCGGCCATATGGCGTCTCTCAAGCGGGCCGACGCACAGGAATTGGTGCTGCTCCTGGACGGCGACGAGGCCGGCCGGAAGGCGGTAGAACGGCTGGCGGGCTCCATTCTGGCGAGCGGCACCGCCGCTCATGTCGC
>JBGTHI010000824.1:0-2298 GCA_041746295.1 Myxococcaceae bacterium | reverse complement strand
CGTTCGGGCGGCTCGCCGAGGCCCGCGCCGTGAACGACCAGGTCGCGGGTCTTCCGCTGGTGGTGTTCTGGGCTCCCGGAACGGCCAGCGCGCTGGACGCGGAGTCGGTGGCGGGCGGCAGGGACGTCGGGGCGACTGGGGTCTTCTCCCGTCGCATCGCCGATCGCACGCTGGACTTCCGGCCGGAAGACGACGGCACCTTCAGGGACCGACAAACCGGCTCCATCTGGACCCTCACCGGGGAAGCCCTATCAGGACCACTGGCCGGCACCCGCCTGGAACGGCTCCCGCACGGGGATTATCTCTGGTTCGCCTGGGCGGCCTTCCGCCCCGAGACCGACGTACGGCGCTGAAGCCCCCACCCATCATCCGTCGAGTGGAGGCGCCGTGATCATGGACGATCCACCGGGCGAGCGATCTGAGGGGAGCGTTTCGGAGCCTGGAGCCGAGGGGGCCGAGCGGCTCTACCGGGATCTCTTTGAGGAGGCGCCGGTCGCCTATTTTTCGGTTGGACTGGACGGGAGAATCTCCCGGATGAACCGTCGGGCCGAGGAGATCCTCGGGTACCGGGCGGGAGATTGCGTGGGTCGTCCGGTGCTGGATCTGTACGCCGATACCGAGCAGGGGAAGGCGAAGGCTCGCCGACTCTTCGACGCTTTCCGACTGGGCGCGGGGCCGCAGGGCGAGGAGCTGGAGATGTGCACCGCCGATGGGCGCACGATCTGGATCGAGCTCTCCTCGAGACCGATCCGGGACGAAGCCGGGAGCATCGTCGAGAGCCGTTCGGTGGTGGTGGACGTCACCGACCGGAAGCGGGCCCTCGCGATGATCGAGAAGCTGGCGAGCTTTCCCCGTAACAGTCCGGGGATGGTCGTCGAGCTGGACACGGAGGGGGGCCTCGCATATGCGAACCCCGCCGCCTGTGACGTGGCCTCTCTGCTGGGACTGGGGGGAGCGGAGCAGCTCCTGCCGCCGGATGTTGGGGCAGTCGTCCGGAGCTGTCTGGCCGATGCCACCGGACGTACCGATCGGCGGCACGAGATCCGTGGGCGCACCTTCGTCTGGACGTTCCACCCGGTGCCTGCCGACCGCGTTGTGCACGGGTACGGAATAGACGTCACCGAGCAGATCGAAACCGAGGACCGGCTTCGTCAGGCCCGGAAGATGGAAGCACTCGGAGAGTTCTCCGCGGGCATTGCTCACGAGTTCAACAATCTCCTCACGACCGTGCTGGCCAACGCTCAGCTTCTGGTCGAGCACCTCCCGCCGGAGAGCCCGGAGCCTACGCGGTACCTGCGCGACCTTGAGCAGGCGGCGATCGGGGGCTCGGAGCTGGTGCGCAGGATCCTAGCCTTCAGCCGCCGCCGGCCGCTCCTGCTCGCTCCGCTGGACCCGTCCAGCGTGCTGGAGGAGCTCTCCGCGACGTTGAGGAGGCTCCTCTCCGATCGGATCGAGATCCGACTTCGGAAGGCTGATGTCCTGCCGATGGTAATCGCCGACCGGGGAGCGATGGAACAGGTGCTGGTCAACCTCGCCACAATGGCCAGGGACGCGATGCCGGATGGTGGAGTCCTCTGCATCGACGCCACGGAGGTCGCCGTCGAGGAGCAAAATCGCGTCGGCCCCGCCTTGATCCCTCCGGGGCGTTACCTGCGCATCTCGGTGAGCGACACGGGGATCGAGATGGACCGAAACCCCTTCGTCGGGATGAAGCAAGGGGCGAGGGGAGCGGGCCTCGATCTCGCGATGGCATATGACCTGATCAGTCAGCACGGAGGGGGCATCGAGGTGGCGAGCGCGGAACCGTCGGGAACCACGGTTCGAATCCACCTTCCCATTCCGGCAGAGGCGGCGATGCCTGCCTCGGGTGGGGCTGCTGAGCCCGCACGTAGTCCCCCGGGAGGGGGCGAGACGATCCTGCTGGTTGAGGACGAGGACCCGGTACGGCGCGCAACCGCGCGCACGCTCGAGAAGCTCGGGTATCGGGTCTTGACCGCCGTCGACGGCTTGGACGGGCTGGATGTATACAGGACGCGGCGGAGGGAGATCGATCTCGTCGTCACCGACATGTCCATGCCCGGGCTGAGCGGCAGGCAGATGGCCGAGGCGATTCGGGGCGAGGGATCGTCTGACGTCCCGGTGCTCTTCGTATCAGGATACTACGACGAGGCGCTCACACGGGATCTCGGTCAGCTTCCGCGCTGCCTGCTGCTGGAGAAGCCCTGGAGCATCCCACAACTGGCGGAGGGCGTCCGTGACGCCCTCTCACGCCGGTCGTGACGCCGACGCGCAGCGCCG
>JBGTHI010000823.1:0-2757 GCA_041746295.1 Myxococcaceae bacterium | reverse complement strand
GCGGCTGCGCGCGACGAGCGTGGTGGTGCGGTGATGAAAGCTATTGGGCAGGTATGAGGGAGCGGGAGGGGTTGGGTGCCCCGGAGGGGCGTGGGCAGCAGCCTCATGCGCTGGGGCAGGATCGGGCCGGAGTCCTTGGATTGCCGCCTGGGCGGAGTCGTCGACCGTGATCGTCGCTGCCCCTATGATCCATTCGCTTGCGCGGCGGCAATCGTGGTTCTGAGTCGGATAGCATCCGGAATCCGGACGTTAAACGACTCAGAATGCCGAAAGCGGGTCTGGAGCCTCCGGCGGCGGCGTCCTCCCATGCACCAGCGTCTTCATGTCCGCTTTGAAGGCGACATCCACCTTGTCCCCGCGCACCGCTGAGACGATCCCGATCCCGAACGTGGGATGCTTGATCAGCTGATCCACTGCGTAGGTCAGGCGGGGGCTGTAGGGCTCCACCGCGTTCAGATCGTGCCCCGCCAGCCGCTCCTGGAAGGAGATGATCTGCTTCTTCGCGCCGCCGGATGAAGAGGAGGATGAGGACGCCGACCGCGGGCTGGAGCTGCCGGGCGGCCCCGAGCGGAAGACATGATCTCCTCCACAAGTATTGCAGCGGACTCTAGCGATCTTGCTGCCCACCATCGCCAGGATGGTGTGGGCCAGGGACATCTTGCAGCGGGTGCAGAACGAATCCACTTCGCCGCTAACGCGATGGGTTGCCATATGTGGCGAACCTTTGCGAGCGGCGCGCCCCGTTTGCAAGCCCGACTTGCAAGGGGGCCGCCGAGCCGGTACCGATTGCATATGAATATCCGGCCGACTCGCGTCGAGATCAGCGCCTCCGCGCTTCGGCACAATCTGGAGCTCCTCAGACGCCAAGCCGCCCCGGCCCAGCTGCTGCCGGTGGTCAAAGCCGACGCCTACGGCCATGGACTCCTGCCCGTCGCCTCGGTCCTCTCGCAGGAGGGCGCTACCCACTTCGGGGTGACCCTGATGGAGGAAGGGCTCGCTCTCAGGGCGGGCGGCTTCACGCAGCGGATCCTGGTGATGGGCGGAAGCTACGACGGGGGATGGGACGAGCTCATCCGGAATGGGCTGACCCCGGCGCTCTTCCGGGAGGATCAGCTGATATCGTTTGCTCGCGCCGCGCGTGGCCAGGGCGTTCAACCGGTCGCGCAGGTGAAGGTCGACACCGGCCTTGGCCGGCTGGGGTTGCAGCCGCAAGAGCTTGCCGCCTTCCTCGACAGGGCGCGCCACCTGGGTGTGGCGCTGGAAGGGCTCTTCTCGCACCTGGCCCATGGCGACGGCCATCCGGAGCCGTTCTCCCGCCAGCAGTGGGAGAGGTTCGTTCAAGCCCATCGTCAGCTTCAGGCGGCCGGCTTCCATCCGGCGATGCGCCATCTGTCCAAGTCCGGTAGCCTGCTCTCTCTCCCTGAGGGTCACGATGGCACCCTGCTGAACTGGGTGCGGCCCGGCCTGGCTCTCTATGGGCTTCTGCCCGCGCCGGGAAATCTGGACAAGCTGCCCCTGCGGCCGGTGATGCGCTGGACCACCCGCATCGCGCACCTCAAATCGGTTCCTACGGGGACCGCCATCTCCTACGGTGGCGACTGGAAGGCGGCGCGGGATTCGGTGATCGCCACCCTCCCGGTCGGCTACGCCGATGGCTACTCGCGGCTCTTTTCACCCCCCCCCATCGGCCCCCCTAATGCCGCCTACGTTCTGATCGGGGGCCGCCGCGCTCCCATCGCCGGCCGGGTCTGCATGGATTTCGTGATGGTGGACGTCACCGATCATCCAAAGGTAGCGCTTGGAGACGAGGTGGTGTTGATGGGAAGGCAGGGGGAAGAAGCGCTTCCCGCCGAAACGCTGGCTTCCTGGGCGCGGACGATCAACTACGAGGTGGTCTGCGGCGTCGGGGTACGGGTTCCCCGGCTGCTGGTGGACTAAAGGACACGCGAACCGATGGCCATCGCGGAGTGGGAAGCGAGCGTCGAGCGGCTGGGGAAGCATGTCATCCAGTCGGTGGAGGAGCTGGGCGCCGGCGCGCAGCTGATGGTGGACGTGGCCCGCTGGTCGGTGCGGCGGCCATTCCGCCTGCAGAACCTGTTCGCTCAGCTCGATTTCGTGGGGGTGGGCTCCGCCTTCATCGTGGGGCTGACTGGGCTGTTCTGCGGAATGGTCTTCGCGCATCAGTCCTCGCGCGCCTTCGAGCTGTTCGACGCGGAGAGCATGGTGGGACCCACGGTCGCGCTAACCCTCACCCGCGAGCTGGGTCCGGTTTTCAGCGCAATCATGGTCACCATGCGGGCCGGCTCCGCCACCTGCACCGAGCTGGGGACGATGCGGGTAACCGAGCAGGTGGACGCCCTGGAGACGATGGCGGTCAACCCCATCCAGTACCTTCTGGTACCGCGCGTCCTGGCGGGACTGATCATGGTTCCGCTGCTCACGGTGCTGTTCGACGCGGCGGGGCTGGGGGGTGCCTACTTCGTCTCGGTGGTGGTGAAGGGGCTGTCCGCGGGGACGTTCATTACCAAGACCCAGGCGTGGTTGGAGCCGGCGGACATCCTGGAAGGGCTCTCCAAGGCCTCGGTCTTCGGCCTCGCGGTCTCGCTGATCGCCTGCTTCAAGGGCTACAACGCCTCCGGCGGCGCCAAGGGGGTGGGGCGGGCCACCACCGAAGCGATGGTCGCCTCCGCACTGGCGATCGTCTTGCTGGACTATGCGTTGGGGCTGTTTTTCCACTAGGGCGTGTCCGCAAGATGA
>JBGTHI010000822.1:0-1977 GCA_041746295.1 Myxococcaceae bacterium | reverse complement strand
GAAGGGGGAACAGCGGCATGCGTACGACTCCCAACTGCGACAACATCGACGTCGGCGGGAAGTGTATCCGCCATGGGGGGCGAATTCAAGTCTGGAGTCGGTACCCCAGGGATTGCTCGAGTGATCGGGACCAGGCGCCAGGACCAGGAACCAGGGGCGACGACGGCGCCGGTCGCGGAGCGCCCGATGCGCCGCACGTCGCCTACTGCGCCAGATGTTACCGCGCGGTGAGAGAAAGAAAGTAAGCGCGGTCGATTGTCCTCAGCGGAGCCGCTGAAGGGTCCTTCCGTAAACTCTCTCCCCTCGGTAGGTTACGGGTGCTCAACGTCCGTCCTTGCCCGGGCGGTCGTACGTCTCTTTCTTTGCTCGGGCTCGGACTACCGAAAGGAGAGAGGAAAGACAGAGATGAAACTACCAGACTTCGCCCGTTATTGCACCGACGAGTTTGACCTGCCCTGCAAAGCCCAGAGCCTGTTCGAGCCTCGCAAGGATCCGGAGATCCCCATCGCCCGGATCTTCATGCTGCTGGTGGGTGGCTTGGCTCTGCGGAAGAAGAGCTTCCACCAGATCGACCTGTTCGCCCGCACCAACGAGGCCAAGCGGTGGCTGGGCAGCCGCCGACGAATGGTGGCGTCGGACGCGACGCTCTGGCGCGTCTTGCCCCTCATGAACAGGGCGGAGCTTCGGAGCTTTCTCCATCAGGCCTACCGGCTCCTGCGCAAGCGCGGGCACGGGAACCTGAAGCTGCCCAGCGGCCGCAAGATCCGGGCCGCCGCCGTGGACGGCACCTGCTGGGGCAAGCGCTACACCAGCGCGGTGGAGATGATCGGGGATGCTCCGGTCCTGTTGGATTTCCAACTCTCGCCCGGGCAGGGGCATGAGTTGGCGACCAGCGAAGCCGTCCTGCGACGCGTCTTTGAGGAGTTCCGCGGCCTGGAGGGAGGGCTGGCCGACATCGTCCTGGGCGACGGCGCCTACATCACCGAGGGGATGCTCAAGCTCTGCCGCCACGAGCTCAAGACCCATTTGCTGGTCAAGACCAAGGAGTTGGATACCCTCCTGATCCTCAAGGACGCCGAGGCGATCTTCAACGCCCCTGGAGAGCTCGATCGCCACGTCGAGCACCAGCGGGGGAACGACGCCGAGCGGAACTTCAGCTACGAAGTCTGGGCCGCTTCCGGCTTCAGCCATGCGGAGTTCCAAGGTGACCTCAAAGTCGCCCGAGTCCGCACTCAGCCGCTCAAAGGCGACGAAGCGCCGGAGACCTTCTGGATCGTCACGACCGACACGACCCTCACGGCCAACGACATGAGGGAACTCGCCCATCGGCGCTGGTCGATCGAGAACCACGGCTTCCGCGCCCTCAACGACGCGATGAACTCCAGGCACGTCTGGACCCGAGGCGAACAGTCCGAGAAGACCTTTGAAGCGCTGATGCTCATCATGCTCTTGAGCTTCATGCTCGTGGTGGCCTACCACGCTCACTTGGATCCGGAGCGCGTCTGGAAGCAGTGGCGGCTACGGAATCTGACCTTGGCTTGGCTGGCGGATCACTGGCGGATGACGTTGTACGACGCGTTCCCCCTCTGGGCGGACGCCGGCTGACCTGCCGTCGTCGGGCAAAAAACGGGCGTGCGATCATGAACTGCTTGGTGCGGTCGCGGAAATCGTCCGCCCGCAGAGTCGCTCAAGCCGCTTTCAGGGGTTATCTCGTTGCTACGGAAGGAATTGCCCTCGGCCGGCTTCGCCGGCCGGGCAATTCCTGGGTCCGTAGGCGAAGGCGGAGGCCAGAAGCTCCGTACGGCCCTGGTGTGGAGCATCCTCACCCAAACGCCGTTCAAGATGGAGAAAATCCGCGAAAACAGGGACAAGCCCGGACTGAAGGCCCAGCACCTGCACGTGCTGAAGGCCCTCCAGGCCATGGGGCCCGTCCGGATTGCCGGCGCCGAGATCGGCTCCCGCGCGGTCAGCTTCTTC
>JBGTHI010000821.1:0-2053 GCA_041746295.1 Myxococcaceae bacterium | reverse complement strand
GGCCAGATCGATCCGTCGGAGGAAGGCACCTATCCGGCGCTCGGGACCGAGCGTCGTCTGTTCAGCGTCGGGCCGCTGTCGTTCGGCGTAGTGATCTGCCACGAAGGCTGGCGCTATCCTGAAACGGTGCGGTGGGCTGCGCGTCGAGGTGCGCAGCTGGTGTTTCATCCACACGCGCACCTTGCCGAACCCGGGAGCTATCGTCCGGTGACGTTCGCCGATCCCGCCAACACGTTCCACGAGAAAGCGGTGCTGTGCCGCGCGGCGGAGAATACGTGCTACTTCGCGTCCGTGAACTGTGCCAGCGAGGGCTCAGCCACGACGTCGGCGGTCGTACGTCCGGACGGTACGCTGCAGTGCTACCAGCCGTACGGCCAGGAGGGCCTCCTCGTGGCGGATCTCGACCTCACCACAGCCACAGGATTGCTCGCCTCACGGTGCCGTATCTCACCGCTGTAGCTCCAGCAGGCCTGGCAGCGGGTCTGCGACGCGAGGCGTTGAGCCGACAGCTACCTGCCGGCAGTTCAGACAGCCGGTTCAGCGATTTGGAGGTCCTTGCAGATCTTGCGGGCCAGGTCGTTGTTGATCTCGGAGTGACGCGGAACGCTCGAGACCTTCCTGCTGGCGGGGTTGACGAAGATCGAGTGATTGCCGCCCTCGCAGCAGCCGACATCCGTGAGCCGCGAGGTGGCGTAGCAGATCCCGGCGCCCGGCGCTTCCCGCCTGCAGGTTCAACGGTTCGCGTATGACGTCTGGCCCCGCATCCTCCTGGGCGAGGGTGCGGTTCGCTTCGATCACGAGTTCGACGGCTTCCCGGAGGTTGGTCCGAGTCTCTTCGAGGGTTGAGCCCTGGGTGTTTGCGCCGGGCAGCTCCTCCACGAAACCGATATATCCCTCGGGGACCTTGCGGAAAACGGCGGTGAGTTGCAGATGCATTCTGGGCTCCCACGGCTATGATAGCCCTATCGATGGACGGCGCCTCTAACCCCTGGAAGGATGCAGCGTGGCCAGGAGAGGCGACATCTCAAACGGAGTGTTCAGACCCGAACCATTCCCCTGAAGTAACAGAACGACGGAAGCCGCCATGGACACGAACTCGACCGAAGCCGCTGCGAACCGCGCGAAGGGCGAAGGGGCGGATAGAAATCTCGAGTCTATCCGCCCGTTCTTCATCGTGAAGGATCTTCAGGTGTCGATCTCGTACTACATCGAGCGCCTCGGCTTTCAGCTCGACTTCCAGGGTCCAGACGACGACCCGTACTACGCCGGAGTGAGCAGGGATGGCATCGGCGTCATGCTCAAGGCGATCCGTCCCGACGTGCTTCCACAGCCAAACCACACCCGACACGAATGGGCTCGTTGGGACGCGTACATCTACATCCAGGACCCCGACACGCTGTTCGACGAGTTCAGCCGGCGCGGTGCGTCGTTCGCCAAGAAGCTCTCGTTCATAGACGAGGGGCTGTGGGGCTTTGAGATCACCGACGCCGATGGGTATGTCCTTGCTTTCTTTCACCTCCGCCGCGAGCAGGGGCCCCCGCGGAGCGTTGCAGGCTAACGAGTTGAGGACTCTTGTCGCGCGAAGCCCACAGGATCCTGGGTTGGACTGAATCCGGGCACGGTCGTTGCGATCGGTGATGCTATCGAGTGTCAGCGTGTGCGGACGGAGCGCGACAGGGGAAATTCGGAGGCTTGTTTTGCGGTTCAAGAGACTCGGCCGAATCAGCAGTCTCGTGATCGGGGCGGGCTTCACCATCCTTGCAACGGCGTGGACGCTCGAGATGAGCCGTCGTTCGGTGGTCTTCGCGTTCTGGATCAACTGGGCATTGATGGGGCTGGCGTTCGTGGTCTGGCTCGTGGCTCCCGTCCGATTCGGCCGGTCCTACTACCGGGTTCAGGCGTTCGAGCGTTCCGGCCGTCTGTATGAGCGCCTCGGCGTTCGCCAGTTCCAGCGATTCCTCCGGCGTTCGGGGTTCATGAACCCGTGGCTCAGACATCGTCCGGGACGAGGCGCGAGCACGATCCTCGTTGAAGCAACCGAGGGCTCGGAAAC
>JBGTHI010000820.1:0-10676 GCA_041746295.1 Myxococcaceae bacterium | reverse complement strand
ACGGCGACGGTCAGAGCTCCGGGTTTTGGCGGCGGCTGGCCGCGCTGACGCCTAAGGTGAGGGCCAAGCCTGCCCTGCGCGAGCGACGTGCCACCCCTCGCGTGAAGGTGGAGGTCGAGTGCGAGGAGCGGGCGGGCGACTCGCGCTACTTCCGCATCACCTCCGACCTATCGACCTTCGGCCTCTCGACTTCCCACGGCGGCCCCTATCCGGTGGGAACCCATATCCAGATTCTCCTGCATCTGCCCGATGGCCACCATCAACCCGTGGAGACCGAAGCGGTGGTGGTGGCGCCCTTCTCGGGGCGGGACGGGCTGCGGCTTGCCTTCAAGAAGACACCGCTGGAGAGCGTGCGGCGCATTCATCAGTACGTTATGAAGAAGATCGCCGAAGGCGTCGCACTCTAGGGAGTCGGCTCAGGATCCAGCCTACCCCTGCCGCCAGCGCAAGCGCTCCGCCCATCCAGTGGGCGGTGCGCAGCCGCAGCTTCTCTTCCCGGACCCTGAAGAGCGGATTGGGCTCTAGCTCCCCTTGCTGGGCTGGCGCCGCGTCGACGGGAATCGACTCGACCTGAGCCGGCGGCGGCCCGGCGGGCCCTCCCAGCCACAGGAAGTATTCCCCCCCGGGGGCGGTGAGCTGAAGCGACCGGGTAGGAACGCGCGCCTGGATCGATCCGAGCTGAAGGGGAGGTCGGTCGCCATCCTCGACGCGCAACAGAAGCTCCGTCACCGGAAGCGGGTCGACGACGAAGGAGAGCGGGATCGTCGCGGGTCCTTTTCGAAAAAGCTTCCCGGCGCTCAGCTCGACCGGTTCGCCTTCGATCTCCGCCCGGAGCTCGAAGGGACGGTCGAACGGTCCGACCGAATTCTCTATCCGAAAGCGGAGCTCTTCCATCCGCAGCGGCTTCACCGGAAGCGCCACCCGATACTCGGAGTGGCCCCTGCTGCGAGAGGGCTTTGCCAGAGAGAGGGTCAGCTCCATTCGGTCCGGCGCAACCATGAACGGGACCTCTCGCCCGTCAGCCGAGGTCAAGATCACGTCCGACAGGTCGGGCCGGGACACCGAGAGGTCGGAAGGTGCCAGAGCGATCCGAGAGCTTCCTTCCGCCGGAGGGCTCAACCGGACGGTACGGCGGTACCGGTAGAGGCGGGGCTCAAAAGCGGTAGCCGGAGGAGAGGAAGCCGTCGCTGTCAAGGAGGTCAGTGTGAGAACGAGCCAGAGCGACACGGATCGACAATACCGGGGGCGCAGAAAAGGTACCACGAGGTTGGGCAGGCTATGCTCATTTCATGGGCATCTGCGCTCCCGACATCGATCTGCTAACCGCTGCCTGGAACCGCGACCGTTTCGAAGCCGAGCTCTCGCGGGCGGTCTCGCTTGCCCATCGGACCGGTCACCCTCTCTCCCTGCTCTTCGTGGACGTGGATGACTCACAAGAACTGAACGACCTCCACGGCACCGAGGCTGTCGATGGCGCGTTGGGAAGGGTCGCCGAGGTGCTTTCCCAGGTGATGGACGGCCGAGGGCCGATTGCCCGGTTGGGCGGGGACGACTTCGCGGTGCTTCTACCCCAGTGTCAGCGCGATGGCGCGATGCGGCTGGCAAGGGCGGTAGTGAGTGCGGTGGCGCGCCGCCGCCACCCATGCAGCACGGGTGAGTTTCGAATCACCGTCTCCGCTGGCGTCGCCAGCGCTCGGCGCGGTGAGCCTTGGGGAAACCTGGTGGAGGCCGCGGAGAGCGCCTGCACTCGCGCCAAACAGGGAGGGCGCAACGCCGTCGCCAGCCGCTAAGCCTTAGCCCTTTAGCCTTCGCAGCTTCTCCCCCAAGCTCAGAACCACTCCCATCAGGTCCTGTGGTCGACCTTGCCTTCAGCTCCGCCGCGTCCAGGCGGGATCGGTGACCACCGGCAGTTGGAGCGCCCGCTCGCGCTCGAGGTCGAGGTTCCCCACGTGCAAGGAGAGCGGCGACTGCACCCATTTGAAGATCGACTGCAGGAAGAGCCGGGTAAACTTATCCACGTAGCCGCGCATCGCCGGAGCGGAGACTTCGGGGAAGATCGCGCCCAGGGCGCGCACAACCTCGGCCGGGATCATCTTCTCCCCTACAAAGAGGTAGAAGCAGGCGTCGAGGATCGGAAAGGGCATCAGCTCCGCCTCACCGGATTGATCCTGGGCGAGCTCCGGCCCTGGCGCCTGCACCAAGGTCTTACGGATTCCGTCCGAGCCGGTCTTCTCCAGCAGGTAGTCGAGCAGATACATCACCACCGTCTTCGGAACGTTGGCGATCACCGCGAGCGCTCCCATGAGATCTCCGCCGACCGTGGTGTAGCCCACCGCCTTCTCACTCATGTTGCCGGTCTGAAGGTAGAGCCCACTTGAAGAGTTGGCCCAATTCCACATCCGTTGCGCTCGGATGCGCGCCTGGATGTTCTGCTCGGTGAGGGCGGTGACCGGCTCGCTGGGCTGGAGCATGGCGCGGACCACCTCCAGCTCGCGCATGAAGGCCTCCTCGATTGGAACCACCTCCAGGGGTACCGCGAGCTCGGCGCAGATGGCCTCCGCTGCGCTGCGGGTATTGGAGGAGGAGAAGCGTGAGGGCATGTAGAAGGCCTGGAGCAGCGTCCCGGGCGATTCGGGCCGGACGCGCTTGGCGTAGCGGTGAGCGATCAGCAGCGTAAGCAGGGAGTCACGTCCTCCCGACAGCGCGATCCCGATCTTCTTGAAGGCGCGCGTCTTCTCGAAGTAGTCGCCGACTCCAAGCGCCAGCGCGTCGAGCAGATCTTCGCAGACCGCCTCCTTGGGTGTCCGCGCCGGAGGCGCCCCGGGGAGGAAGAAGCTTCGCCCAGGAGGGACCGGATAGGTCAGCGCCTCTCGTCGCGTGGCGAACCGGTGAGACGGAAGCTCCAAGCTCTCAACCGCGCGGTGCTCGCGCAAAAAGGCATCGCGATCGATCCGCCAGGTGCTGTTCTCCGACCGCAGCCGAAGGGTGCGATCCAGATCAACCACCGCCGTGCAAAACCCTTCCGTGAAGCGGCCCCCCCCCTCCAGGATCCACTTGCCGTTCTGGTTGACCCAGCCTCCGCCGTCGAAGATCAACCCATCGTTGGAGCCGACCGCATTGGCGTAGGCATAGATACATTGGTAATCCGCCGCACGGGTCGCCAGCAGCTCGCGCCGCGTCTCGGTGATTCCAAGCCGGAAAGGAGATGCGGAGAGATTGAGCACCAGCTCGGCGCCGGAGTAGGTGCGGCGGCGGATCGGGCCATCGGGGCTCCATAGGTCTTCGCAGACCTCGACTGCGAGCAACCCGAAGTCAAAGCGGAAGAGCCGATCGCCAAGGGGCACTCCGCGGAAGGTCTCGGCTTGAAAAGGTCTTCCGGGCGCCCAGTTCCGCCCTTCGTAGAAGATGCTGTAGGTCGGGAGCTTCTCCTTCGGCACCAGCCCCAGGATCGCGCCTCCCGCGCAGACCGCGGCGCAGTTGTAGAGCAGGCCCTGGTGGGCCACCGCCACACCCAGCGCGAACACGGTGGGCAGGGCTCCAGTCTCGCGCGCGAAGCGTTCAAGCTCGCTCCACTGGTGCTCGACGAAACCCTGCCATTGGATCAGGTCCTCAGCCGGATAGCCGCCAACGAGCTGTTCCTGAAAGAGGCCGACCGTGACCCCGTCCTTCGCCATCTTTCGGGCGAGCACCACCGCGCGGTCCACGTTGGCGGCAAAGGCACCGACTGTGGTGTTGACCGAGCCGAGCCCGAGCTTGAGCAGTCTCATCAGTTTAGCGGGCCCACCGGGTTGGAATTGCTGAGCCGAGCCATCAACTCGCCGGTCTCCTGAAGCACCGCGCGGAGACGAGCCGCGATGTCCAACTCACAAAGGAGTGCCTGGCGACGCTCGGGATCGGAGATCACCGCGGCCGCCACCGCATCCGCGAGACCTCCACCACTTGCGCGAGCCGCCGTCTGCGCCAGCTCTTCGCCAGCCTCGGGCGGAACCCGGCTCGACAGCTCCAGCACCGCCTGTCGAAGGTGCGCCTCCTCCGGTCCTTCGTAAGGGGGATCCTCCATGGGCTGGATGCGCACCTGGCGATAGGGCCGGGAAAGCTCTCCAGGCTGATCGAGCTCCTCGACAATTCGGGCGCGGACGATCCCCTGAAGGATGATGTTCGAGCGGCCGTCCGGGAGTCCTTCGGACCAGATGATCATTCCTGCGCAGCAGAGGGGCCGCAGCCGGGGACGCGCGACCTTGGCCTCTTCGTCCTCCGGCTCGATCTGCGCGAGGGCCAATATCCGGTCTCCTCGCAGGCAATCGCGGACCAGCGCTCGGTAGCGGGGCTCGAAAATGTGGAGGGGGATCGCCGTCCCCGGGAACAGGACCGCTCCGGGAAGCGGAAAGACCCTCAGAGCTTCGGTCGTAGCTCGCACGCGCTCCAGAGCGTTCATGTCGGGCAAGCTAGCGCGTCCCGAGAAGGAATGCTCGGCACCTCGATCCCAAAGTTCAGTAGGATGCGCGCAATGTCCGAGGCAACCGCTGAAGCTCCCGCTCTCTCCTGGTACCGGCGGCTCTATGGCCGGATCGAAGCGCTCTCCCAGGGCCCACGCGCGCTCACGGCGATGTTGGCGGTTTCGGTCGTCGACGCCTCCTTTTTCCCCATTCCACCTTTTGCGCTACTGGTGCCGATGGTCCTGGCGAAGCCCCGCTCCTGGGCACGGCTCGCTCTCTGGGGAACCCTGGCCAGCATCGTAGGTGGCGTAGCCGGCTACTACTTGGGAGTGCTTGCCCACTCAGGCGTCCTCAGCGCTTTGTCGATCGATCTCAATGCGCCGGTCCGTCGGTTCGGGATCAACTCGACCGTGGGGCAGCTTCTCGGAGACAAATTCTGGGTGCTGGCGCTGCTCTGCTCCGTGCTGCCAACCCCCTTTAAGATCGTGGCGATCGGCAGCGGCATGGTCTTGGTGCCGCTGCCCCGTTTCCTGCTCGCGGCGGCGATCGGCCGGTCGGTTCGATTCTTTGTCGTCGCAGGGGTGGTGGCCCTGTCCGGTCCTCGAGCCCGCCGGTGGCTGCGGGTCTAGAGAGGCTTAAGGGGTGAGCGCCGCGGTGGCGGAGGGCTCGGCACCCACGGCGGTCATCACCGCGAAGTTGATGTTGCCGTAGCCGGCGCTTGCGCAGCTGTACATCACCCGCTTGATCACCTTGAACGGCACATCCTTGTGGCCCTGGATGTTGATATCGCCCTTGAAGGCGTTGCCGTCGTCCTTGGCCATCGCGTGGAGATCCTCGAACTGCTTCTTCATCTCCCGCAGCTTCTCCTCCAGCGCGGGGATGTTGAGATACTCGTCGCGGGACATGTCCTCAACCCGGCCAATCACCTGGCCGCTGACTATCACCTGCTCCTTGGAGACCATCACCACCGGCACCATCTCCACTTCCTTGACGTTGGCCGCCTCGGGAAGCTCGATGTCCTTGGTCATCATCAAGACTTCGCCGGTCGCCGAGAAGTTGGCGATCAGGAAGAGCACGATAATCACGAACATGTCGACCAGCGGAGTAACCAGGAGGTCCGCGAAGAGGGTCTTCTTGGCGCGGCCCCGCTCGCCGAAGATCCTCGACTTCCGTAACCGCTTTCCGTACCGCTTTCCGGGAACCTTGATCGCCATGGCTTAGGGCTCGCGTGCTTGAATGGGCATTAGCCCATCGCCGCCTGAACAGAGACGTTGGGAAGTCCGACTCCGATGCACTCGTCGATGACTCGCACCAGATCCTCGTAGCGCACCGCATCCTCGGTGCTGAGGGTAATCGAGTTTTGATCCGGCAGCTGGGTCCGGACCTCCTTCAACCTGGAGGTCAGTCGGCTCAGGTCGAGCCGGCCCCGGGAGTCCCGAATGAACGGGATGGGATCCTCGGGCGTCGTGCCGACCGACAGACGCAGCTCCCGCTCGGTGAGAAGAAGGATGACCGGAACGGTCTGCTTCTCCTCTTGAGGCTCCGGATCGCCCGCCCCACCGGCGTTGGAAACTTGGAGGCGACCGATCTGCGTCCAGACGGCGGTCATGATCAGGAAGCTGATCGTCACCGCCATCAAGTCGATGAACGGCACCAGGTTGATCGCGGTATCGAGCGGCTTCTTTTCGCCCTTTCCGCTCTGCCCAACGTCCATCCCGCCGGCCATCGATCCTCCTCAGGGGGCAACCCCCAGTCACCTCAATTGTGAGCAGCGCCCTCGGGGGGCTTGCTCCCCTTACCTTCTGAGAGCTACTCGTCGTCGGAGCCGGAGCCGGCGGTGCGGATGGTGGCGTTCTTGAACTTGTCCCGATTGGAGACGATCAGGTTGAGCACCGAGACGGAGGTCTCGTTGATGTCATTGATCAGGTGCTGGGTTCGGCCCATCAACACGGAGAAGGCCACCAGCGCCGGAATGGCGGTCAACAAACCAAAGCCGGTGCAGTTCATCGCCTCAGAGATACCCGCGGCGAGGATGGTGGCCTTATCGGCCGGGTTGACGTTGGCCACCGCCTCGAAGCAGCGAATCAGACCGGAGACGGTTCCGAGCAGACCGGCGAGCATCGCGGCGTTGCCGAGCATCGCCAGGTAGCCGGACCTGGCTTCGAGCTTCGGGGTCTCGCGGAGCGCCGCTTCGTCGAGCGCCGCCTGAACCTCCTCCTCGCCCTTGGGAACGTTCATCAGGCCGGCCTTGATCACGTTGGTGAGCGGCGTGGACTTCTGGCCTGCGGTGTAGTTGATCGCCTTATCCAGATCGCCAGAGTAGATGTGCTTCTTCAACCCTCGCAGGAAGGCGTCCTTGTTGAGCGACGCGGAGCCGAACAGCACCAGGCTTCGCTCGACCACGATGGCGATCGCCACCACCAGGCAGATCGCGATCGGGTACATGCCCCAGTCGCCCGCCGTCCAGCGGCGCGCAAGGTCGTCAAACAGGGAGCCTTCCGCCTTCGGCACCGCTTCATTCGCCAGCACCATCAGATTGGGCAGGGACCCCAAGTCGATCGCCATGTCTCGCCTTTCAGTACGCTCCCCGAAAGGGAGCTTTGTGTCTGGATGCCCGGGAAGCCCAGGGCTTCAGGGATGGCGCGAATGGTAACGGCCGCTGAGAAAGGGTGTCAAGAATGCGGCCCGTCCGATAAACGGTCGTCCTCTCTCAAGAAAAGTACGATATCGGCCCACTTTCGAGATCAGTTCTTGCCAATTTCGATTCTGCGGTCATACATTGGCCTCTTGGCCTGGCGGTAGACATTGAGGCGACTCAAGACTACCTTCGTTTCTTGGAAGCCAAGAAAAGAAGGGTCTATGAGTACGCGAACCGTCACCTCCGAAGGCTTAGAGTCCGCGCCGTGGGGCGAGCCGCAACCGGCGTCGACAACTCTGTCGGTCAGCCCCGCGCCCGTCGTGCCCGCACCGGCCGCGTCCAATGTGACACTGGCATTGGGCCTTCCCGAGCGCGAGCAGCGCGCCCTGGACAGTCTTCCATCGCATGAGCGCGAAGAGGCGTTGGAGCTGCTCGCCACACTTGAGACCAACAGCGGAATGGCGGCCGGCAATGCCTACGATCGGCTCTCTCTGATGTTCGGCTTCGAGCCGGCCATTCCCGCCGGAGCCGTAGACAGCTATCGGCTTCCCGAGCGGGGGCTCGACGTCTCCGGCCTACGTCCCGTGACCCATCCCGAGCACTACGTGCGGTTGGCCGGCGCTCTTTGGGATGACGTGCGCGATACGTCGAGCTCAACCGCCGGCATCAAGTAGCGCTTCACTCCTCCTGCGACGTGGCCTTGTCCAGATCCAGGATCTGCTGCCCTCCGACGTAGGTCGTGGTCTCGAAGCGGGTGATCTTCCCGATCTTGCGCACGATCTCCGCCATCCGCTCCGCCTCGCGGAAGATGATATCCACGGGGCGATAGGCGGGATCTCCCTCCTTCAACTTCCGGCGCAGCAGCTCGGCATAGCCCATCACCGAGGTCAGCGGCTGGTTGAGCTCATGCGCCGCGGTGCCCGCCAGAGCGACGATCACCGCATTCCTCTCGGAGGCCTCGAGCCGCGTCTCGACATCTGAAAGCTTTTGCTCGAGCTGCACGCGATCGCGCAGGTCGGTGAAAATACCTACCGTCGCAACCTCGCGATCGCCTTCATAGACGATCGAGGCGGTCATATTCACCGGCACCCGTTCGCCGTCTCGAGCGATCAGCTCCTGGCGGGTCACGCCGTACCGCCCCGAGCCGTCGGAATCGGGCTGGCGGAGCCGTTGCATCACGCCTCGTGCCACCCCGGGAGGATAGAGGTCCGCTGCATTGAGCCGTGCCAGCGCTTCGCCCACGCTGTAGCCGCAGATCGCTTCGGCCCCCTTGTTGAAGAGAAGGATCCGCCCACGCATGTCGGCGGCGACGATCGCATCCACGGAGGAGTCGATCAGCCGCTCCAGGAACTCCTTGGTATGTCGGAGCTCGTCCGCCAGCGCTCTCTCTGCTTCGGCGCGCTCTTCGGCGGCGATGCGGGCGTGCTTCTCCCGTTCATTCTGCCCGCGCTCCGACTCGATCAGGGTGGCGTTGCGCAGCGCGACTGCCGTCGCATGGGCGACGGTCGCGAGAAAGTCGACCTCTCGCTCGGTGAATGGCTCTCGGCCCGCGGCCGCCCGGACCAACAGTGCCCCCCAGACGCGCCCCCCGAGGGCCAGAGGCACTGCGGCGATGGTAAGGATACCTCTTGCAGCGACCTCGCCTTTCACCTCCTCGAGGAGCGGGTGTGAACGGGCGTCGGCGACAATCACCGGCTTCCCGGTCCGGATCACTTCGCCGATCTCGGGATAGCGGGAGAGATCGATTCGAAGGTTCTTCAGCGAGGCGTCATCGCTCGCGGCGACGATCACCCCTTCCCCCTTGTCATGATCGATGATGACCAGGGAGGCGCGAATGATGTCCATCTGCTCCGCCAACCGGCGGGTGACGTCATGCAGCAGCACTTCTGCGTCGGTCGTCTCGGCGTAGTTGGCGGTGAGCTGGAGCAACAGGGAGAGATCCCGCTCACGCCGCTGCAGCTCGGAACCGGCATGGCGGCGCGCCAGGGTCCGTTGAAGTCGAAACGGCAGCTCCCGCTCCGCCACCTCCGCGCTGACCACCTCGGCGGCCGTCGCCAATAGCGTCTGGCTGGGTGGGCTTGTCGGGTCGATCAATGCCAGGACCGGGATGGAAGCGCCTCCACTTCGTCCCATGACCTCCAGCGCCCGCAGCCCCTCCGGAACAGTGAGGTCGATCACCGTGATGTCCGGTCTCTCAAGATTCTGAGCTTGGCCCGCTCGCGGCAGCTCTTCGGGCCCAGCCCGCGGCGCGACCAGCGGATGGAAGCCGTGAGCGAGGACGAGCGGCTTCAGCGCTTCACAGAGTTCCGACCGCTCGGGGAGGAAGGCGATTCCGTTCATAGTGCTCCGCGACAGCGCCAGAGGTGAAGCCGGTTGCTGGAACTCTACACATTCTCGTCATTCATGCTCACTTTGCAGGCGGCAAGGCGCTAACACCTGAGCGAATCGATGGATGGAGGTTGGCGCCCATGCAACAGATAGCCCTGTATTGGGAGCGCCTACGGCGCCTGCCTGGAGGTCCCTGGCTCTTCAGCAAGGGGCTGGGGCTGTTCATTCCCTACACGGGAAGCATAGACTCCCGGGTAGAAACCGTCGCTCCAGGCTATGCCCGGGTGAGACTCCCAGACCGCCGGAGTGTTCGAAACCATCTGCGCTCGGTGCATGCCATCGCGCTGGCCAATTTGGCTGAGCTGACCGGCAATCTCGCGATGCTCTACGCGATGCCTCCGGATGCCCGCTTCATCGTCACCGCGCTCTCGGTTGAGTACATCAAGAAGGCCCGGGGAACGGTCATCGCGGAGGCACACTGTCCCGTCCCGCAGGACAACCAGAGGCGGGCGTACGACAACCCGGTGGTGCTCCACGATCTTCGCGGGGACACCGTTGCGACCGCGGTGGTGCGGACCCTGGTCGGCCCGCGATCCTAGGCTAGACGGCTAGAAGCTAGCGGAGATCAGGAAGCGGCCTCCAGGACGGGTCGGAATCCAGACCCACTCCTGCGTCTGCTGATAGGCACCGGGAGCCCATTGCGCGATGTAGTGGCCATCTCGGCAGAGCGTCCGGCCCCTCCCCACCGGGCGACAGCTCTGCGGGATCCAGACCTGGACGTGGTGGCCCGGAATCCAGCGTCGCGTCGAACGCAGCTCGTAGCGGCCATATCGGGACAGGCGCCCTGGCGGTCCGGTCGGCGGACGGTGGGCCAGCGGCGCGGCGGCGTGAGCCACCGGTCCTTCGACGATCGGCCTCGGCTCGTACCGGAACCCATGGGCCAAAGCAGAGAACGGCGCGAGCAGTGAGGCACCCACCATCAGGGACTGCAGTGCAAGCTTCATATCGACCTCCCGTGAAGGCAAAGTCGACGGGCAAGCAACCCGCGGGATTCAATCCTCCCTAGCATAGCTAGGGAGCGGTCTTGCTTCCGCTGCCACCCTGAGAGGTCATGCGGGGATGGGAGGGTAGCCGCGCATGCTGTAGGGTCGGCTGCGAAGCCTCACAGGCAGGAGCCATCACCCAGGTCTTGGGTTCTGGATCGCCGTAACCCGAAATCATCGCGGGGACTGAAGGGTTGTTCCAGCCAGCCCCCCTCTCGCGGGCGACTTTGA
>JBGTHI010000819.1:0-5698 GCA_041746295.1 Myxococcaceae bacterium | reverse complement strand
ACGCTAGCATCTGCCTCACTGCTGGCGACCTCCCAACCTGCAAAACCTCTACCCGGTAAAGAAGCGGATCGGATCCGCCGTTGATCGCCTCAACGATCGTGGCTGGGAACACCGATGTGCTGGACAATCTGCGGCCTCATCAGCGGATACATCAGTCGATGCAGCGGCCGAGAGATTTACGTTCTCGAAGACCGCTGCATGGGCCAAGGAGACGCGGCCTGCCACCTCCTTGGAAAAACTCGAGAGGAGTGGGGAGAAACGCATGCTAACGAGCTTCACTTCTATAAGCCAACCCGCCTCAAAGAGTGTCTCGACATCTCGCTCCATCGCGTCACGGAGACTCTGAAAGCTGTCGAGAAGAAGCTCCACCTTCACCGACGAGCCCTAGTGCGCGTCGCTCGCGATCTAGAAGACCCTTTGGGAATCGTCGCCAAGAGCCCCGCCATGCGAAAGGTGGTGGACCTCGCGCGTCGCGTGGCGAAGGTCGACTCCACCGTTTTGATAACGGGGGAAAGCGGCTCGGGGAAGGAACGGATTGCTCGCCTCCTCCATGACGAATCCACACGTGCAGCAGGGCCGTTCATCGCGGTGAACTGTGGTGCCATCACGGAGACCCTGCTCGAGGGCGAGCTTTTCGGGCACGCCCGTGGCGCTTTTACGGGTGCGACCCACGACCGTCCCGGGCTCTTCGAAGCAGCCAATGGCGGTACGCTGCACTTGGACGAAATTGGAGAGATTTCCTCCGGAATGCAGGTCAAGCTTCTCCGGGTGCTACAAGAAAGGGAGGTTCGGCGCGTCGGAGAAAACAAGAGTCGGAAGATAGACGTGCGGATCGTGGCGGCTACCAATCGGGACCTCACTCACTGCGTGGTCGGCGGCACCTTCCGGCAGGATCTCTACTATCGACTCAAAGTCGTCGAGCTGCACGTCCCCGCGCTTCAGGAGCGCCGGGACGACCTATTGCCACTCGCGAGAGTCCTTCTGGCCGAGGCGGCCTTACGAATGAAACGCCCAATCTCGGGCATTGCACCAACCGCCGCAGACCAGCTCCTGAGGTACGACTGGCCCGGCAATGTCCGCGAGCTTGCCAATACCATGGAGCGTGCAGTCGCTCTGGCACGAGGCACGCGAGTCGAGCTGGAGGACTTGCCTGAGGAGATCCGTCAACTGCTCCCCAGACCCCTCGTAACCACAGGAGCGGTCCGCCCCCTCGATGAGATTGAGAAGGACTATATTTTGGCAGCCTTAGAGCTCAACGAAGGAAACCAAACGCACACCGCCAAGCAGCTCCACATCGGTGCCGTGACCCTTTACCGCAAGCTGAAGAGCTACGGATTGATCGGGCGCGAGCGTTTGGGCCATCGAGCAGACGGCCCGATAGGCGCCTAAGCTGGCGGTTTCACGTCGCCAATGGGAGTGCTGGTCAGACTATCAATAGCTCATCTGAATCTTATCAACGACATCGGTCACGCCGGGAGCGGCCCACGCCGCATGAGATGCGTCCTGAATGGACTGCCACGATGACGCTTTCCCCGTAAGGGTCACCTTGCCCCCGGAAGTGGCGATCTGGATCGAGCTGAGGTCCTTCCTGGCCTGACGTTGTAGCGCAGACTCAATCTTTCCTTTGACTTGAGCGGCTTCCACTTGGGTTTCGATTGCTACGGAGTTGGTGACCCCCACCACGCCCGTAAGGTACCGCACCGCGCTCTCGGCGGAATCGCGTTGGAAGTGCCAGGCGGTCTTGCCCTCGAGTGTGACCCAACCCTTCTGCACCTTCGCGGTCACCGTGTTCGGGACGAACACATCCCACTTGAGCGCATGCTGAACCGCTTCCGCAATCTCCGAGTCACTGCGCTGGTGCTCACCCAAAAGCTTTACCGCCAGGTCCTGTGCGACGGCGCAGACACCACCCACGCGCTTTGTCGCGGCCTCTGCAGCCCATTTTTCAGCGTAGCTGTCCACAGACCCAAGGAGAGATACCGCACCGTCCTTCACGGTGACTCCAACTTGGGCGGCATTGACCTTGGGGTCCCACCGGAGTTCGTCTTCGATGTCCTGCTTCAACTGGCTATCGGTCTTGCTCATGATGCTCTCCCACTTCAGTGAGGGTGAGCCAGGCGGGATCGCATAAGCCGTGCCACGCTGGCTCTGTTCCCTGGCGGGGTTTAGAGCATCGGAGTGCTCGTTCAGATTGAACGACTTTCTCGGTCAGTTTGGAGGCTTGGCGGTCGCGGCACCGTCCTGATCGCCAAGAAGGCATCTGGCACACGCAGTGCTCCACACGGGACTGATGAGTCTTGCTTCCGTCCGAACCGCCCACCCTGGCAAACGCAGATCTGGAGCCGCTGGCCCCGCAGTTGTCGCCTTCGCCGCCGTATGGGCTTTGGTCGTCGCGAGCCCTGTCCGCGCTGATGAACCCGACGAACTTAAGAGACCCATGGCGGTCGGCTTCAACCTGGACCTTCTTCCAACGGTCGCCAGCGCGGCCAATGGAAAGCTTGGCTATGCGCCACAGGTATGGCTTGGGGTCGGTCACGCCCGCATCCGCTTCGTGGGTGCGCATCTAGAGCCCCCGAACGCATTCGCTTTCGCCCCTGGTGGCTTTCGCAACCCTACGACAACCGCCTTTGCCACCATCATTGACTACACATTTGGTCCACGCTTCGACGGGTGGTGGGTCGGCTCAGGCTTCGAAGTTTGGCAGAACACCTTGGAGCACGAAGGTGTTGCAGGAATGGCGCGGTGGAACAGCACAGTATTCACGGTCGGTGGAGGCCATATTTGGCGAATCGCGGGAGACTTCTTCATCGACGCATGGGCAGGAGCGCACGTGGTGCTCAATCCGCAAACAGTCTCGCTTGCGTCGTTCGACTACAAGCCGTTCCCGCTTCAAGGCGAAGTGTCGCTCAAGGTCGGTTGGTTCTTTCCTATCTAACATTCTGGGCACCTCGACCCCGTCCCCAGACTTCTCGCCTTCAAGGATGCCATGAAAGCACTTGTCTACCTGGGCCCTCACAAGAAGGCATTGCAGGAGCGTCCCAAGCCGGAGATCACGACTCCAACGGACGCCATCGTCACAATCACCCGGACGACCATCTGCGGCACCGACCTCCACATCCTCAAGGGCGATGTACCAAGCTGCACGCCAGGCCGGATTCTCGGCCATGAAGGTGTGGGCATCGTCGAAAGCGTTGGGCAGTCGGTCTCTGCATTCGCTTCAGGGGACCGGGTTTTAGTCTCGTGCATCAGCGCTTGCGGAACCTGTTCTTACTGTCGAAGGCTGATGTACTCTCATTGCACCAGCGGAGGTTGGATCCTCGGCAATAGCATCGATGGCACTCAGGCGGAGTGGGTCCGCATCCCGCACGCGGATTCGAGCCTCTACCGCATCCCCGACGGGGTCGACGAAGAGTCAATGGTCCTGTTGAGCGACATCCTGCCCACTGGTTTTGAGTGCGGGGTGCTGAACGGCAAGGTTCAGCCGGGAAGTACAGTCGCAATCGTTGGCGCAGGGCCCATCGGCCTGGCCGTTCTATTGACCGCCCAGCTCTACTCGCCGGCAGAGATCATCATGATCGACTTGGACGACCATCGCCTCGAAGTTGCGATGAGGTTTGGCGCCACGGCGGCGGTGAACAGTGCCGATGGAAAGGCGCGCGAGACGGTGATGATAATGACCGAGAATCGGGGTGTCGATACCGCGATTGAGGCGGTGGGAATCCCCGCCACCTTCGAGCTCTGCGCTCAAATCGTAGCTCCCGGAGGGACCGTTGCCAACATCGGGGTCCATGGGACGAAAGTCGACCTCCACTTGGAACAACTGTGGGACCGCAACATCACCATCACCACCCGGCTGGTCGATACGGTGAGCACAGCCATGCTTCTCAAGACCTTGAGGTCTCGCAAGCTGGATCCAAAATTCCTGATTACCCATCGCTTCAAGCTGGATCGAATCCTTGAGGCCTACGAGACCTTCGCCAACGCCGCAGACTCGAGGGCGTTGAAAGTCCTGATCGAAGCGTAGAATGACACGGCCGGGCGAACATTGATTCTCGCTGGAGACATTGGAGGCACCAACACCCGCCTCGCGCTTGTGGAGGCAGGCCCGGCGCTGCGCATACAGCAGTCGGAGACCTTCTCCAGCCGCGGTCACTCCAGCTTGGAGCAGATTATCGACGAGTTCCTCGTCAAGCACCCCGCGAAGCTCGACGCCGCATGTATTGGAGTGGCCGGCCCTGTAAAGGACGGGCGCGCAGTCGTTACCAACATGCCATGGGAGTTGGATTCCCAGACCCTGGCAAAACACCTGTCCCTTCCTAGCGTGGCGCTAATCAATGACCTCGAGGCGAACGCCTGGGGCATCTCAACCTTGTCCTCCAACGACTTCGTGGAGCTGAACGCCGGGAGCGGAGTGCCTCTCGGAAACGCGGCCGTCATCGCCGCGGGGACGGGCCTTGGGCAGGCGGGGCTATTTTGGACGGGCGAGGAACACTTGCCTATGCCAAGCGAGGGAGGCCACGCAGATTTCGCACCTCGAGATTCAGTCCAGGTTGCGCTGCTTGAGTATCTGCAGAAGAAATTGGGAAAGCGGGTGAGCTACGAGCGCACCCTCTCCGGACCCGGCCTGGTCAATCTCTACTCCTTCCTCCGCGACACGGGGCGTGGAGACGAGCCGGGTTGGCTTAAGGAGAAGATCAGGACGGGGAGCGGTCCGGTCGAGATATCCGCTGCGGCCGACCGATGTCCTTTGGCCGGGATGGCACTCGAGCTGTTCGTATCCATCTACGGGGCCGCCGCTGGCAATGTGGCGCTTCACTTCATGGCCACCGGTGGTGTCTTCATCGGCGGTGGAATCGCGCCAAAGATCATCTCGAGGCTCACGACCCACACCTTCCTCGACGCGTTTCTGGACAAAGGACGGCTATCTCCACTCCTCGCCTCGACGCCTCTGCGGGTCATCATGAACGACAAGACGGCACTCGTCGGCTCTGCGGTTCGTTGTTGGCGCTCGTTGCGCGCAGATGGAAGGCGCGCTAACCGCGGTCATCCCCTATGAGATGGAAGCATCTTGTCCTGATCCTGCTCTGCGGAAGCGCACCCGCTCACTCCATCGCTCACGGAAAGCCTTCCTCGGAGAGTCGAGCGCTCAGTTCACCCTGGGAACTGCCTGCTCGCCGCGACCTCCCGCCTGCCGCGCGAGATCTTCTAGGCGAACGCATGAAACGGCATGAGAGCCAGATGACCCTGCTGCTTATGAGTGTGGTGCTCCTCAACTACACCGGTGCTGAATCGATTGCCGCCGAAGTCGCTCGAGAGCCTCGCTTCGCCCGCCCGACGCCAGGAACCGAGGACACCCTGAACGCGATGCTCCCACCTCGACTTTTCGACCTACAGGATCAGCTGACCCAAAGGGCCAAGACACCTCGTCGGTCTCGGGCCGCGGCTTCTCGACTTCCATGACGAGGATCACCTCGGGGGGACTGCCTGCAGATCGCGGCCTCATGAGCGTCATGATGCATGCAGCTCTTCCGCGAGAGACCGCGAAAACTCGTCGAGCGCGACCCAGTTGGTGAAGTCATAGTCGCGCGACGTGTCTGTCGGCAGCCCCTCGCTCTTCGCGATGAGCTTCATCACCCAGCGCACGAGCGCGTTGTAATGTGTGAAGACGTATGCGCCCGCGACCGGGCGCACGTTGCGC
>JBGTHI010000818.1:0-1514 GCA_041746295.1 Myxococcaceae bacterium | reverse complement strand
CCGGGTGACGAGATTGCCGTCAGCATCCGCAAGTTCATCTCCCATTGGGGTGCTCAGCGACGCGGCTACTGGTACGTGGAGCGGATAAGACGGGATCTACAGGCTGCAGGGCTTACGACCGTCCCGTCCTTCGAGGTCGGATGGATCGACAACACGGTCGTCTTGAAGCGTCTTGACCGCCAGGACTTGCCCCGCGCGCCAGTCAGCGAGAGCCTCGCAACGCTGCCCAACGACTCGACGACTCTCGGCCAGGCGCTCCGCGTTTCCAGCTTGTCACCAGCGAATGGGCCGTTGGTCTCGGTCCGCGTGGAAGCGGAACTGTCGCAGGTCGAGTCCCTCATGGTGCGACACGACTTCTCGCAGATTCCGGTGATGCGTTCAGACCGGGAAGCGGACGGGATCGTCAGTTGGGATTCGATCGGTCAGGCGCGCATGCATAGTCTGAACTGTTCGACGAAAGACGCGATGGTTCCGGTCACCATCATTGACGCCAACGACAATTTGCTGCAACACGTGCCACTCATCGTTCAAGACGGTTTCGCCCTCGTTCGCGGGGATCAGAGGCTAATCACCAGACTGATCACAACCACGGACCTGAGCGAAGCTTTTCTTAGGCTGACAGCTCCGTTCCTGATGATTGGCGAGATCGAGCGGCGCTTACGTCGGGTGATCGCCGACAATTTTTCGCTGGAAGAGATCACGGCTGTCAGGGACCCGTCTGACAACTCGCGAGAGGTCGCTTCCGCCGACGATCTTTCCCTTGGGGAGTATGTGCGGTTGCTAGAGAATCCAGACAACTACACCCGCCTGAACTGGCGCTACGATCGGAAACTCTTTATGCAGTCCCTTGACAAGTTGCGATCAGTTCGCAATGAGGTGATGCATTTCAGTCCTGACCCGCTCAGCGAAGGGGACACGCTTGACATCGCAAACCTGCTCCGTTGGATGACCCGCGTCCAGCCTTGAACGAGTTCGGTGGAAGTCCGCTCCGTTTGTGTGAGACTCGAGGGCTCGGCAACCCGGGAGCCCGCAGCCGACATCCGAGATCACGCTCGATCCCATGTTGCAGGACCTGATTAATCCTCTGCATCGGCATGTGAACCCCCTGAGAGTCATCGTCGCAAATCTCCTTTCGGGCTCAGCGGAGCCAAGCTGACTGACGCGCGCGCCTCACCCATGCGCCGCGAAGAGCTCGGCTTGCTCGAGGATGAGCTCGACAGCCTTGTCTTCCTGGTCCGGCGGGTAGTCGTACTTCGCCAGCAGCCGCCGGACCTTGGCCCGCATCGCTGCGCGCACCGACTCCTTCACACTCCAGTCGATCGTCACGCTCTGCTGGACAGCCCAGACCAGGTCCACGGCGATCTGCTTCAGCGTGGCGTCGCCCATCTGCAGCACGGCGGCGTCGTTCTGCACGATGGCGTCGTAGAGCGCCGCCTCGGCCACTGACAGCCCGAGCTGCTCGTGACGCCGGGCGGCGTCGCGCATCTGCTTGGCGAGCTTGACCAGCTCGGCGA
>JBGTHI010000817.1:0-3841 GCA_041746295.1 Myxococcaceae bacterium | reverse complement strand
GGAGCGCGGTCTCGCCCGGGAGCCGCGACATCGCTTCAGGCCGCCCGTTCAATGGGCCGGCCGGCGCGCGGGGCAGGGCGGTCAGCTCGCCCAGGATCTCCGCCAACGGCTCCTCGCCACAAATGGAGAGCTCGACCAGGGCCCGGGCTAGCGGAATGGACCGCTGCTCCGCGAGCTCCTCGGCCACCCGCAGCTGACGCGGGCTCACCAGCACCGCCTTGAGCAGGATCTCTCCTAACGGAGGGCCGATCACGGGGGTGACATCTCCGGAGCAAGTGAGCAAGGGAACAAGAGCGCGCGACCGCTCGAAGACTACACCCCTGCCTGAATCAGGCCCGTTTTCCGCTTCCGTGCAGTGCGAGCGGGACCTTGAAATGCTCCAGGACCTGCTCGGCACTCACCGGCTTGGCGAGGCAGGCCGCGGCCCCCGACTTCAGCGACTGCTCCACCACGTCCGGGCTGTGGCGCCCGGTCATGGTGATCAACCGGATGGCCTCGAACTGCTTACGGGAACGAACCCGGCGGCAGACCTCCAGCCCGTCCAGCTCGGGCATGTTGAGGTCGATCAGCAGCCCATGAGGCATCAGCTCGGTCATCAGCAGAAGCGCCTCGACTCCGGAGGTGGTAGTGGTGATCTGAACTTGGTCGCCGAAGGTTCGAAAGGCGCGCTTGAGCGTATCGAGGACCGGCTTCTCGTCGTCGACGATCAGGAGGCGGACAGAGCCGCTGCCCAACTCCTCGGGTACCGGCATCTGATGGGAGATCAGGAAGCTTCTTAAATCTCCCGAACGGACCCTGCGGTGGCCGCCGGGTGTTCGGAAGGCAAGGAGAATCCCGCGATCGATCCACTTGCTGACAGTGGAGGGGTCGACCTGCAAGAGGCGGCTGATATCATGGGTCGTGTAGAGCCGATCCATCGGAATCCTTTCAGCCCACATTCTAGGCTTTCAGGGAATTCTTGCTGGAGGAAAGTTCACTTTTTTGCGCCTCACCTGTCCTTTCGGACTGGTATCCGAGTGCGCGGCGGATGGCCAAAACGTCGTTTAGGGTCTCTTCGAAGAGTGGGAGATTCAGTGAGCAGGGGCCGTCACAGAGTGCTCGGTCCGGATCCTCATGGACCTCCGTGAAGAGCGCGTCGATGCCCGCCGCTGCCGCTGAGCGGGCCAGCAGGGAGACAAAGCGTCGCTCGCCACCTGTGCTGCCGTTCGCGGCGGAGGGAAGCTGTACCGAGTGGGTGGCGTCGAAACAGACGGTCAGCCCCGCTTCCCGCATCCAGGCGAAGGAGCGCATGTCCACCACAAGGTTGTTGTATCCGAAGGAGACTCCTCTCTCGGTGACCAGAACATTCTTGTTCCCCGCTTCGAAAGCCTTCCGCGCAGAGTGAACGATGTCCTTCGGAGCGACGAACTGTCCCTTCTTCAGATTGACCGCACGGCCGGTCCGGGCCACCGCTTCAACGAGATCGGTCTGGCGACAGAGGAAAGCGGGAACCTGGATCAGGTCCGCCACCTCTGCGGTCGGGCCGACCTGGCTTATCTCGTGGACGTCGGTCAGGATCGGCACACCTAGCTCCCGCTTCACCTTCGCCAGGGTCTTAAGCCCCTCGATCAGACCGGGTCCGCGATACGCGGCGCCACTGGTGCGGTTTGCTTTGTCGAAGGAGCTCTTGAAGACGTAGGGGACGCCCTGTGCGTCGCACCGATCCTTCAGTGCCCGCGCCATCCGCAGCACAAGCGCCTCCGACTCAATCACGTCCGGTCCCGCCAAGACCATCAGCGGTTGACCCGGTCCCACTACATGGCCAGCGATCTCGATCATGATCCCTCTAACCTATCGACCTTGTCCCGGGACCTGAGCCCCGTCGCGGTGGGCCAGCCCCGCTTTGATGAAGCCGGAGAAGAGCGGATGAGGGGCGAACGGCTTGCTCTTGAACTCCGGATGGAACTGGCAGCCGACAAAGTGGGGGTGGTTCTCGAGCTCCACCATCTCCACCAGGTTCAGCTCGGGGTTCTGCCCGGAGATGACCAGCCCGGATTCTTGAAGTCGCCCTCGATACTGGTTGTTGACCTCGAAGCGGTGACGGTGGCGCTCCTGCACCTCGTCCGATCCATAGAGCGTTCGCGCGAGCGAGCCCTGCTTCAGGGCGCACTTGTATGCGCCCAGCCGCATCGTTCCACCCTTCTCGCTCACGCCGACCTGTGACTCCATTAAGGCGACCACGGGATGCGGGGTCTCCGGCTCGAACTCGCTGGAGTTCGCCCCGGTCAGTCCCAGCACCGATCGCGCGTACTCCACCACCGCCATCTGGAGCCCCAGGCAGATTCCGAAGAACGGAACCTTCTGCTCGCGCGCGTATTTCACCGCTGCGATCTTTCCCTCAGAGCCACGGGCGCCGAATCCACCCGGCACCAGCACCGCATCGACACCCCTGAGAGAGGCGGCCGCGCCGTTCGACTCCACGTCCTGTGAATCGACAAACTGGAGCTTTACCCGGACGTCGTTCGCGATTCCTCCGTGGAGAAGCGACTCGTTGAGGCTCTTGTAGCTCTCGGTCAGCTCGACGTACTTGCCCACGATGCCGACCGTCACCTCACCGCGCGACGGGGAGTAGATCCTCTGGCAGATGTTCTCCCAGCGCTCCAGGCGGGGGGTGCGCGACCAGATATTGAGCATTTCGCTCAGTCTCTCATCGAGACCCTGCCGGTGCAGCTCCAGCGGCAGCTCGTAGATGCTGCGGACGTCGGGAGAGATGAAGACGCTTCGGGGGTCGACGTTGCAGAACATCGCGATCTTATCCCGTATCTCCTTGGCGATCTCGCGGTCGGAGCGGCAGAGCAGGATGTCGGGCTGGATGCCGATCTCGCGCAGCTTCATGACCGAGTGCTGGGTAGGCTTGGTCTTCACCTCGCCCGCCGCCGCGATGTACGGAAGCAAGGTCAGGTGAACGTACGATACGTTCTCCGGTCCCACGTCGTAGCGGATCTGCCGGATCGCCTCCAGAAAGGGGAGCGACTCGATGTCGCCGACAGTGCCTCCGATCTCCACCAGCGCGGCGTCGTGATCCTGTGCCGCGGCTCGGATGTTGGCTTTGATCTCGTCGGTGATGTGCGGGATGACCTGGATCGTCTTGCCCAGGTACTCGCCGCGCCGCTCCTTCTGGATCACTGAGTTGTAGATCTTCCCGGTGGTGAAGTTGTTCCGGTAGCTCATGTGCGCCGAGGTAAAGCGCTCATAGTGGCCCAGATCCAGGTCGGTCTCCGCGCCGTCGTCCGTGACGTAGACCTCGCCGTGCTGAAAGGGGCTCATCGTGCCCGGATCGACGTTAATGTACGGGTCCAGCTTGACCAGGGTGATACCCAACCCGCGGTTCTCCAGCAGGGCGCCGATCGAGGCCGAGGCGAGCCCCTTGCCAAGCGAGCTGACCACGCCGCCTGTCACGAAAATGTACTTCGTCTTCTTGGAGCGCATGACCCGTCTTGCCCTACCGGCGGCGGCGGCGTCAACGATCGCCGCCAGTGAGCCCCTACAACAGCGAGGCAGAGAGCGCGGCCGGTGGCAGATTCCAGCCCAGCAGCGTAAATTTCCCCCCGCGATAGTCCAGTAGCCCCAGGTGGCCGGTGGCTATTTTCAGCTCTCCATGCGCGGCCCGTGCTTCGAAGAGGCCCGGTACCAGCCGGAGGAACGAACGCAGGATGCCGTTGCTGCTCACCGCCAGCGCCGTTCCACCTTCGTTGCCGACGCGGGAGATCGCGGTGGCAGCGAAGGAACGGACACGCGCGGTGACCGCCGGCTCACTCTCGCCCCAGCCGCCTTCGGCGGGCCACTCGCCGCGTTCGCGCCA